>JAIXVT010000184.1 GCA_027482725.1 Pseudomonadota bacterium
ATGTTCAGTCATTGGAATCCCTTGAGCGCGCCGTGGCCGGTATTGATGTGGTAATTCATTTGGCTGGAGTGACGGAGGCCAAATCCCGGAAACATTTTTTTGAAGTGAACGCGGAGGGAACGCGTCGATTGGCGCACGCCGCTTTGGCAGCAGGAGTGAAGAAATTTATTTATGTTTCATCGCTTGCGGCGTTCGGACCCGGAGCGAGTTTAAACCCAATTGTAGAGACGGATGAACCCCGTCCTGTATCGTGGTACGGTGAAAGTAAATTGCGGGGTGAATTGTTTTTAGAAGAGCTCCGCGGAAAATTGCCGTATGTCATTTTGCGTCCGGCGATTGTTTACGGACCCCGTGATAAAAACATGATGATTTTTTTTAAACTGATTTCTCGTCAAATTTTACCGAAATTTGTGGGAAATACGCCAACGGGGCAGAAGTACTATTCGGTGGTCTATGTCGACGATGTGGTTAAGGCAATCTTGTCTGCTTGCAGAACTTCACAGGGAGTTTTTGACCAAGGTGAGGGATATTTTTTGTCTGACGGTGAAATTTACACGGGACAACGTTTGTTTGGTGCGATCGCGCATGGTTTCGGTGTACGCGCTGTAGAAGTGCCGATGCTGCGTCCAGTAACTCATGCGGTGGCAACCTTGGGGAGTTGGGTCACGCGGATAGTGGGAAAGACTTTGCCGTTTTCCCTCGATAAGTGGAAAGAATTGGATGCAGATTATTGGATTTGCTCAATAGAAAAAGCGGGAAGAGATTTGGGTTATCGTCCGGCCGTACTCTGGGAAGAAGGTGTTGCGCGCGTGATCGAGTCCATGAAACGAGACGAAGATTGATCCGTGATGTGGCGTGCGCCCAGATCAGGAGTGCAGATCGGGAGTGCAGATCAGGAGTTAAGCTCCGACATGAAGGGGGCCTTGGTGAGTACCCCCTAGGTCCATTGAAAAGGTTTGTGCGCGGATTTCACCGAAAACACGTCCTGTAGAAGTCACGTGGACATGCGATTCCCCGATAATTTTTCCTTCGACAAAACCTTCAATGGTGATGCGGTCCCCGTGGATCACGCCTTTTATGGTTGCTTGGTCCCGAATGATGATTTTGCTGTTGGGTTGGCCGTGGATTTCCCCATCGACCTTGGCGTAGATGTGCGCCTCGTCCGAAAGTTCAAGCGTGCCCCGAAAGTTTAAGCCGGTAGAGAGTACAGAGATTTCATGTGTTCGCATCGTTAAAGTTCTGATGAAGGATGAGTTTTTGGTTTAAATCAAAAATATAAAGTTGAATTTCCTTGAGGTCCGAGATTCGGTCCACATTGGGAAACGTAGCTTTGATCAAACGGAAACGGCCTACCGAAAAGTATTCGCCACGTTCCACGTCGAAAAGTGAACTGCCCGAAGCGATATTGAGAGCGCCACTTGGATACGCGACAACACGGTCTGCGCTACGCCCCAGGACCACAAAATGCCCCTGCTGGTTGCCATTGCCGGGATCGTTGAAAAGAAGATTTGCGGTGAAAACAGCAGTACGACCTTGCAGCGCGATTTTAGCTTTTTCGATACGAACTGTGGGTTTGTACGACGCATCGGGTACTGTAACTTTTGTGGCCAGCCCCGCCCAAACTCCTGATTTTTCTTTCAAGCCGGCGCCGGGTTGAGGTTCGGGCTCTTGATCCGATGCGGCGGGGTCTTGGGTTGGGGTGTTCGGGACCGATGGGGTGGCGACGGTCAGGGGGGAGTCGCTTCCGGCCTTTAAGGCTTGTGATTCAAGCGCATCTTTCAGTGATGCGATTTCGGATTCGAGGGCCCTGAGGCGCTCGGGAGATGAGCGACTCTGTTGGTACCGTTGTTTGATCGCCAGCGATAGAGAGACTCCTGTCACGACGATCAATATCCACGCAAGAAACGATGCCCGACTGATCCATCGAAGAGGAACGCTAAATCCGCGCGGCGCCAAGTGATCCTTGTAAACTTGGAAGGTCAGGGTTTCGCGGGACTTGGGAGGAGTGGGCATAAGGGAGACGATACATGGGGAGGGGGACGCTGTAAAACGCTCCCCATCCGTGTACCTGGAGTTCGGGCGGGAGGGCTTAAGTCTTTGAAATGGCGGGCTGATTCTTGCCAACATGGCGAGGCTTGAAGGAGAGTCGGGATTGATCGGGAGTTGTTCTTGAAAATATCTAATAATATCAAATGTTTGATTGTGTTTGTGGACCCGGCTAGGCACAAGGTGGGGGAGCGTTTTAGGGCCAAAACCCTGTCGAATCCGCATTCTCCTTAACCCCATGAGTAGACCATCCGATAGGGTCTGTGATGAAAGTACTGTGGGTAGATCCTTCAGAAGCGATGTTGAAGCAGTGGGGCCCGGCGATGAGAGCTGAGGGCTGGGGCATTATTCAAGCGAAAAGCGTGTTAGATGCCGATCGTGCCGTGCAGTTTCATCGCGCATCTTTAAATTTGGTGATCGTGAATCGGACTCATTCGTTTGATCGCGATGAGGATGTGGTGGGTTGGATCGAGCGGATGAGAAAAGGCCTATTGGTCAAAATACCGTTTGGTTTAATTACCGACCAGCAGAACCAAGAACTTTCTGGATTGAGTACGGTGGGTCCCGGGGCTTCGGCTCAGGATGTGAAGCTTTGGGTGTCGAGCTTGACTGGAGTGCGGACCACGTTTGCAGAAGCTGTCGGAGCCACCGTGTTACAGTTAGAGTCCGTGGCTCAAGAACTTCGCGCACCGGATCCGGGATCGGGCACCCGTAAGATCACATTTCAGAATCCCACAGTTGCTTTTGATGCCACCGCTTTCCGAGAAAAGCTCGAGTTGGAGCGCACACGTCAAACAGATGTTGAAGAATACACACGAAAGATAGAAAAAAGCTCTGTTTCAGCGCAACGATCAGAAAAAACAGCATTGAATTCGGTCGGATTGTCCCCAGATATTATTCCGTTTCCTAAAAAGTTAGCGTCGTTGCCCACACCCCAGGAGGGGCAGGCACTGCCCGTAGAAACGGATAAGCGGATCATCGAATTGGAGTCCAAAATCGCGCACTACGATGCGCAAAAAAATATCGAGTTCGAAGCGTTGCAAAGTCGAATTGACGACCTGAAAATGATCTTGACTGAAAAAAATGCTGAAATTCGAGTGAAGAGCGCAGAGAACCAAAATTTGAAACAAGAATTAGAAAAGGTAAAAGGCCGAGTACAGTCGGATCTTCGCCGAATTCGCGTTCGCGAGCATGAGCTGGAAAACCAGCTCGAAGTACTCAAGGCCGATTCTTCCGCACTCATTAAAAAACGTGATGAGCATGTCCGCCAGCTTCGGGGAAAATTAGAACTCGTGGAATTTAATTTTGAACTTGTGAAAGACCAACTTGTTCAAGAGCGCGACCGCAATCAAAAGCTGAAGGAGCGACTACTTGAAGCGGTTAAGGCCATGCGTTCGGCCGGGTCGGTTTTGGATCCAGAAGCCATTTCTTAAATGTAAACAGTTTTATCATGTGGGGTCGGTTGGTCCTGCTTGCAACGTTGCTCAGCAGAGATCCCTTTAGTACCCTAAAGCCCGTGGCTCAATCTAAAAAAACGATTTTCGTTACAGGTGGGGTTTTATCCAGTATCGGCAAAGGTATCGCTGCTGCAAGCTTGGGAATGTTGCTTGAACAGCGTGGGTTGAAAGTGGCCATGGCAAAAATGGATCCCTACTTGAATGTGGATCCGGGAACCATGAGCCCGTTTCAGCATGGAGAGGTTTATGTGCTTGATGATGGCACGGAAACGGATTTGGATTTAGGTCACTACTGGCGATTTGTACAGCATTTAGAGCTGAGCGAAAAAAACAGTTTTACCGCAGGAAAAGTATACGATTCCGTGATTAAGCGTGAACGTGCGGGGGAGTATTTAGGAAAAACGGTTCAAGTCATTCCGCATGTAACGGATGAGATCAAGCGTAGAATTGCACTGGCATCTGAGGGAGCGGATGTGGCAATCATCGAAGTTGGCGGAACTGTCGGTGATATTGAAGGGCTACCGTTTTTTGAAGCGATTCGTCAGGTTCGTCACGAGCAAGGTGCGCAAAATGTATTGTTTATTCACCTCACATTGGTGCCTTTTATTTCTGCTGCGGGTGAGTTAAAAACTAAGCCCACTCAGCACAGCGTGAAGGATTTGCGTGAGATCGGGATTCAACCCGATATTTTGATCTGCCGCGCGGATCGAAAACTGGATCCCGATATTAAGCAAAAAATCGCATTGTTTTGCAATTTGCCTGCCGATCATGTCATCAGTGCCGAGGATTGTCCGAGTATTTATGATGTTCCTTTATCGTTTCATGACGAAGGACTGGATGATCGTGTTTTAGAAAAACTAGGCATATGGAGCCGTAAGCCGGATTTATCGTCGTGGAAAAAAATGGTTCAGACCTTGCACCATTCCGAATCGACCATTCGAATTGGCGTGGTGGGGAAG
>JAIXVT010000085.1 GCA_027482725.1 Pseudomonadota bacterium
CGCACCTGGGCCACCACTAAAAAGCGCACACGCCTCATCCAACACCTCTGGATCTTTGTCGAATCCCAGAACCGCTACATCCTCAACCAACTCAAACTCAAAGGAAAACAACTCTCTCTAGCTGGATAAAACCACGGCCCCATAAGCCACCCAACCCCTCACCACCCCTGTCAAGCACACTGTCGGGGAGCGTTTAGAGGTACAAACCCCCCGGATCAATTTCATCCCGCAACATGCGCACATCCACCGGGGTTGGGTCCGGCGACACCCCCAGAGTCGGTGCTACACGAAGATCCCATCCGCAGTTTGCGCGGATATCGTCCACGTTTGCGCCGGGGTAGATTTCAGTCAGTGTGAATTCCCCGTCGATCAACGACAATACGCCTTTATCCGTGATCACGGTGACAGGTCCGCCGCCCGGAAGCCCCCAGTCCGCACGGTTGCGCCCCAAACTGTAAGCACCGGGGGAAGTTACGAAATCGACTCGCTCTACAAATGTCTTTTTAGACAATCGCATCATGATAAAAACTTTTTTCGAATGGGTTGCAATCTCACAAGCACCGCCACTGCCGGGTAACCGAATTTTGGGGTTAGCGTATGGCCCTATGGTGGTCGTGTTGATGTTCCCGTAGCGATCTAGCTGCGCGCCCCCAAGGAACCCCACTTCGATCAACCCCCCTTGCAAATAACACTGAAAAATATCAGCTTGCGACACGATGGATAAGGAATTGGTCACGAGCGTGGGATCTCCAATCGATACCGGTAATCGCTCGGGAAGTGTGCCGATGGTCCCACTTTCGTAAATCATAAATAAATCGGGTGCGTGTGTTGCTCGGGCCAAGTTGCACGCCAAGTTAGGAAGACCGATTCCCACAAAAACAACATCTTTATTCTTCAGCTCTTGTGCTGCACGCACCGCCATTCGCTCAGAAGCGGTGACAGGGTGGGACAGTGCTTCGTTAGTACCCATAGTCTACTCCTTCGCACCGCCGAGGTTTGGCGCGGAGACGATTCATCACTCCCGATTCTAATTTTTTTAAATACCCAGCACGGTCTACGACTCCAAATACAAATGCGTCTAAATAATCGGCGTAAGTTTTGGTATCGCGGGATAAATCCTCCCATGCGACATAAAAGTCATTGTCTCGATCATAGTATCCCTGTGCATAAGAGGGATGACATCCCCAAGGTTCGTGGACGACGTGATCCACTAAAATACCCGGAATAAGGGTGCGGTTGGGATCAGCGCGAATCACAGAAGACTCCACAATTTCTTCGGCAACGATCACCACCCGATGCGACGCAAATGCGATTTCTTTTTGCGTGCCCATCAATCCCCAAACTTGGGCATTGCCTTCGCGATCGGCGCGTTGCACATGGATGATGGCAACATCCGGATGAATGGGGGGAACCGCCGCATAGGTATGCCCGGTAAATGGACAATTCACAGATTTTATTTTTGAATTGTGCAAGGCGATGTCTGTTCCTTGATAATTGTCCAAGGGATAAAATGACAAGTTTGCTGATCCCGCCAAAGCGCGCGCCACCATGCCAAAATGCGAATACTCCTCGAGTTCTAATTTTGTCGGACTGTCCGCCTGAGACCTTCGACGCAGTCCATGCAGCGATCCCACGCCGGGATTCCCAGCCCACGAAAACACTAATTTTTTTACAAGGCCGGCTTCAATGAGTTGGTCGTAGACTAAATCCGGTGTTAGCCGTGATGCGGTTAAATTCTTCTTGCCCTGACGGATAATTTCATGTGCCGCTGCAAATGAAATCAAATGCGTAAATCCTTCGATGTACAATTCATCGCCGTCACGCACGGCATCGGCAATGGCTTCCCGCATTGAGCGAAGTTTGTTTGCTGCAATCTTAGGTTTGCGTTTAGCGTGAAAGGAGTTAGTGCCTGCGTTCATAAATCCTCCGCCGCGGTAGTCATGAGTTCGGCAAGAGTTTCATCTAAAACCTTTAGTCCGACGGCGATCTCGTCCCGACTGATGACAAGCGGTGGCGCAAAGCGGATCGTGGATTTTCCGCAGGACAACAACAATAATCCTTTACGAAACGCTAACTGCTCCAGCTTTCCTACAAAATCTTGTGCAGGGTCTCCGTTTTTTTTCACAAACTCCGCACCAATCATAAGTCCCACGCCGCGCACATCTCCAATAGTGGGATATTTTTGGGCGAGTTTTTTCAGTTCTGACAACATAAAAGCGCCGTTCTCCCGAATTTGTGGGAGTAGTGGTTCGATCACATCAAAAGTTGCGACGGCGGCGGCGCAACATAACGGATTTCCCCCGTAGGTGGATCCGTGAGTACCCCGTCCCCAAGTCATCACCGACGTTTTTGCGATAATTGCTCCAAGAGGCATGCCGGATGCGATCCCCTTTGCGCTCACCAAAATATCTGGAGTCACGCCCAAGGTTGTTGCTGCATACAAATCTCCGGTGCGTCCCACGCCCGACTGCACTTCATCAAACACCAGCATAATTCCATGTTGATCACAAATCGCACGCAAATCCTTCAA
>JAIXVT010000116.1 GCA_027482725.1 Pseudomonadota bacterium
CTGCTGAGATGCTAGAGCAAAGTAAACAAGTGCGTGGAGAACCGCTCCCTGATGGATCTACCATTTACGACCATGTTTACTACGGACAGAAAGGACGTTACTGGTAATGGCAACTATGGCACAGGCCATTCGAATGGCCCTTCACTACGGTGAGAAAAATTTAGGCGTAAAACATATTTTTGGACAGGACGTCGGACCTCCACTTGGCGGCGTCTTCACAGCTACCCAAGGGTTAAGCACCACTTGGAACTCTCCGCTCGATGAACGCGGAATTGTCGGTGCCGCAACGGGACTTGCGTATTCCGGCGTGCGATCTGTCGCGGAAATTCAATTTTGTGATTACATCTACAACACGATTGATTTGTTAAAAATTACCGGAATGTCCTGTTGGACTTCAAACGGGGATTGGCCGATGCCCATCACCATCATGACTCCAGTGGGTGCAGGTATTCGCGGATCGATTTATCACTCTCATTCGTTTGATGCTACTGCGACCCATATTCCGGGTTGGAAAATCGTGATGCCGTCCAGTGCTTTAGACGCGTATGGGTTATTGATTTCGTGCATGAAAGAAAATAATCCCACCATGTTTCTGAAGCCCAAGGCGCTCTTGCGCGTTGAGGGCGAAGATCAAATTCCCGGCGAGCCTCCGCTCACTCCCGAAGGGAAGAAAGAACTTAAGGAGCGTATTGATGCTCCTCTTGGGGATCGCTCTCAATGGAAATCCCGTTGGCCTGAGGGCTTGTCTGATCCCGGTATTGATATCGGTGTGGGAAAACGCGTTCACGAAGGACGTCACGTGTCGGTAGTGACTTATGGCCGCCATGTTTTGATTGCCAAAGAAGTTGCGCAGTCCTTGATGCAGGAAGGCATCGAAGTAGATGTGATCGATATGCGCACCCTTTGGCCCTATGATTGGAATTTGATTTCGGAATCGATCTTAAAAACCCGTCGTGTCATTTTTGTAAACGAAGACACTGAAGTGACCAACTTCGGAGAGCACCTGTATCGTCGCACCGTAGAAAATTTTTTCTACGAGCTACACGCTCGCCCGCGGTTGCTTGCAGGAGCATTTGTGCCGGGGATTGGTCTTGCTGATCCTTTAGAGGCGGCATCGGTGCCTCAGGCGTCTGATATTTATAACGCCTGTAAAGAAATCGTTGCAGAGCGACCGTAGTCTTTGCGTAGACTTGATCCATGATTATTGTAACGGGAGCTGCTGGATTTATCGGGTATCGTGTGGCCGAGAGCTTGATCGCTCAAGGTCAACACGTGATCGGTGTGGATGAACTCTCTGCATTTGACTCACGGCCTGAGCACCAGTCGCTTCCGCTTCATTTTAAGGCGGCGCCTCGGGATTTACTGAATCCTGAGTTTTTTAGAAAACATGATATTTCAGGGGTGATCCATATGGGGGCGTGCTCGAGCACCACCGAGCTGCGTGTGGATTATCTCCGTGAAGTGAACACCGATTATTCCAAGTGGCTTTGGCTTGAAGCGACCAAGGCTTCGGTGCCCTTTGTGTATGCGTCCAGTGCCGCGACCTATGGGGCAGGGGAGTACGGTTTTGATGATGACGAAACCTTGTTACCGAGACTCAAGCCCCTTAACCCTTACGGTCAATCCAAACACGATTTTGATGTTTGGGTTTTGGACCAGGAGCGTTTGGGGAATACGCCGCCCACTTGGTCTGGTTTTAAATTTTTCAATGTGTACGGGTTTGGTGAGCGCCATAAAAACGAAATGTCGAGTGTCGTGCTCAAGGCGTACGATCAAATTAAATCTCGCGGTTATGTCGAGCTGTTCGAGTCCCACCGTGAAGGCATTGCGCATGGAGAACAAGCGCGGGATTTTATTTGTGTCGAGGACGTGGTTAAGGTTTTGACCTGGGCATTGAACCGCGAGGCCGGGCGCGGGATTTTGAATTGTGGCTCCGGTCTTGCGGAGACGTTTAAGTATCTGGTGGAGTGCACGTTTAAGGCGATGAACCTTGCACCGAATATTAAGTACATCCCAATGCCTGAGGTTTTGCGTGAGCGTTACCAGTATTATACGAAAGCCGAAATGTCACGATTGCGGCTTGAGGGTTACGCGGATCCGTTAATGAGTCTTGAACAGGGTGTTAGGACCTATGTTGATCGCTTGATGCGATAAAGACGAAGATTGAAGTTGGCTTGTTTGCTTTTGCGTTAAGTAAGCTCCTCAATAATTGAGATTGTGTTTGGTTGTTTTTATTAAATTAAATCAATATAAAAAATAATGACTTTGATTGTTTTGCCTTGTTATTTCCTGACTAATAAAGTACACTTGTCGCGCAATACGACAAGTGTTGCACATTTTTTGAACCGGTGTTCGGTTTAAAGTGAATAATTGCGTAGGTGTTGTGATGAAGTTTCAGTTGGTTATGGCGATGGTGTTTACTTTGGGGGGCTTAGCGAGGTCTCAGGGGTTGGAGTCAAATGCAGTTGCTGTTTATACCGTCGACCCGGAGCTACTCTCACGAATGTGGGGGGACGGGATTGATGGTGTTACGTTTCTCTCGGGGCGGCTAGATGGCACAGCAGGCCTGGGGGGCACACTGTTTATTCGTGATTGGGCGGGAAATAAAGAAGTCTTTCACGCCGTTAAGATCTCATCGAGTCCTCTGGGCGGTTCTCGGCTTGTCATTCTACCTGAGGGGATTAAGCTCAGTGGAAATAGTGATGTTCAATTCGTTCCCAAGGGGGCAAATGTTGGTTTTGATCTTCACGCCCGACATATCATTTTTTTTTACGACCCCAATTGTAGTCCTGAGTTGTGCCCTTCCCCTAAAGAAGGGGATGTCGTAAAAAAAGCTCTGATTCTATCTGATCCCAACCAAAAGAAGGGCTCGGTTTCAGCTACTCATGCTCATTCGACATCAACAAAAACCATCGAGATCGAGAGTCCTCGGCAACAGCGACTTCTTAGGCCAGGACCACAGCCTAAGCTTCTTACGGGAAGTACTTCTCAGATAGGCTTAAAATGTATTTTGAGTGGTAGTGGAGTTTTACATTCTGGCGCTTTAGCGCTTTCTTGTTACAGCGTAGTAGGGTCAGCAGTTTGGGACATGTTGGGTGCCCATCATGCTGACGTGTTGCATGATTTCCAGCAAATGGTGAATGGAAAGCTTTATAGTATTCGGTTTTTTCCAACATCAACAGGTACGACCCCTCCCCAAGAGGCCGCATATTTCAGGGTTTTAGAGGATAAAAATGGGGATGGGTTTGCTCGAATTGAGTATTTCAAATTCAAGAAGGCAGTAAAAAACAGGCTTGGTTTGAATGTCGATGTGGGTTACGGAAAACTTAAAGAGTCTTCCGCTGTATACATCAGCGGGGATGGAAAAATTTCACCCGCCTCATAAATTGAAAATTCACGTCTACCTTGCTTTCCGCTTGGATCTTAACCCTACTCCGAAAATCGCGGTATTTTTCGGAGTAGGGTCAGACGGCAACTCGCCGTAAAAAACACGTCGCAGTTCGTTCCCTTTGGGATCAGTCCTAAGTCCTGTAAGCATTCAAGCGGTGGCGCTAACGTCTAATTCCAATTCACCTTAACTTCGACATCCCCATCGACGCGCTTGAGTTTCACGTGGCCATTTTTACGACCGTATTCAAAAATGTCTTTGGTGACTTCGACGTCTTGCTGGCAGTACTGGATAATCTTATCGATTTCGCCTTTTTTCCACCATTCTACGGCCATTAATCCATCCGCACTTTTTCCGGTGCCTAAAGTGGCTTGTGCGACCACTTCTAGTTTTAGAAATTTTTGTCGGGTCAGAGCTTGCAAGTCATACATCAAGTCAAAGGCATCGACTTTACTCAAATCAAGCCCATAGGCTTGTAAGATGATCAGGTCAAAGCCCCGTATGTTGTAGCCCACCACTAAGCGCTCTTCGCAAAGGTCATTGAGTGCGCCAATTTCATTTTCACGGAAGGTCAGCATTTTTTGGGTTTTCGAATCAAAGGCACATGCCACCGAAATTTTCAGTTTATCGATGTGGCCCCAGCCACCCACATCTTGCACAAGATTCTGTGTCTCCAGATCGACCACCAGATAATGATGGTGTTTAAGAAAAAGTGACGACGGGAGAATGTCTTCGCTGAACGGAATGGGAAAAATATGTTTGAAATAAGAAGCGTTGATCCGTGTTCTGAATTTTTCCGAAGAGGGTGGCGCAGCCATGGTTTTAGGGTGTCTCTCGGGACAAAAAAATTGTCAATAATTGCCATAAGGTTTAATGTAAATCGTGATGAAAACCCCACACAAAAGCATACCGTTGTTCAAGAATCCCGTGTTGGAGGCATTGACTCATGTCCATCCGTCTATTCCATTCATTCTATGGATTCCTATTGTTGCGTACCTCATCTGGGATAGCGTTCAAGCTCAAGGAATGGTTGCCAGAGACGCGTTAGGTGCGGTTCTTGGAGGGATTTTTCTTTGGACTTTTATTGAATACGGGGTCCA
>JAIXVT010000098.1 GCA_027482725.1 Pseudomonadota bacterium
CCTACACTTAGAATTTTATAACCGCTCCGCATATCTGCTCCTTTATTCTTGATTCAACTCTTGGGAAACCAAGGGATTAAAATGGAAACTCGTTTTTGGTAAGCCTCATAGATGGGCCCATATTTTTTTTGCCCATTCTGCTCGGCCAAGGGAATCCCCGTCACTTTCACGAGCAAGTATCCGATGCCCAACGGACTGAGCAATCCCCAAATTCCGTAAGGGGAATCTAAGCCCATGGCAAAAAGCCCAACCCACAAAACAATTTCAAAAAAATAGTTGGGGTGCCGAGAAACCGACCATAAGCCGATTTCGCAGTTTTTATCTTTATTCCCCGGAACGGCTTTAAAGAGTCGCTTTTGGCGGTCTGAAAGGCCCTCCAAAGTGCTGGCCAACAAAAAAATCACCAGTCCGACTGTGGTTATGGGGGAAACGGTGTCACTTACATTTGTTGCCATCGCCAAAAAAGGAAACGATAACAGAACAACGCTTAGCGCCTGGATTTGATAGAACTTAAAAAATCCCCACAGAAGGTTGTCGGCATAAGACTTTCTAAAGTTTTGATAACGTTCGTCTTCATGCGGATGATGAGACATGATCCGCCGGGCCAAAAAGGCACAAAGCCTGACGCTCCAAAAGAGAACTGCTCCCAACATAAGCGCCCGATAAGTCAAACTTCCTTGTCCAAAGATAAAATAGATCAGTGCAACTCCAGAAAAAAGTCCTGACCAAACGATATCAACGATGGAGTAATTATTGATTTTTTTTGCGACCAAAAACGTGAGGGTCATCACGCTACAGCAAGCGATCAATGCCATCACCAATAACTCTAAAGGTCCCATTATTTCCCCCTTTGGGCGGATTGTGCCCGACTTGCGATTCTAAAAACCAACATCCTTACCCCTAAATAAACGAGCGGTGCGACAACGCTCCAGACGAGGACCGCATAAATTCCAACGAGTCCGTAAAGAGCCATAAAATCCCGAGGACTTGCGGAAAACTGTTTGATCATGTCGGTAGGAACAAAGGATAACCCCTCAATCCCTGCAACACGAGCAGCGACCATTAAAAAAACAGGAAGGAGCGCCAGTTGCAGGGGATACAAAAGATAGTTGATCGCTTGTAAAAGGGGCTGATTCAGCCTAAGTTTAGCGCCCACGGCAACACAAAGTGCGGTCGTTGCCCCAAGTACAGGGAGTATGGCAATGACCGTTCCTACAGCAAAAGAACGAGAGATCCCTTGAGGATCCGTCCCTTGAGTGAGTTGCTCTTTAATGAATCCGAACGATTTCTTTATGAGTTGCATAAAACCCTAACGGGCTAACCCTGCTTTCCTAAAAAAAACACCTTCATCGCTTCGTCATCACTTTTAGCGTATCGGGTAGAATCCTTCAAAGCCCAAAGTACATACAACGCAATCGCTATGCTCCCTAAACAAGTCACGGCTATAAAACTCGCAATTTTTCCGGCCCAGGACTTGGTCCGATACGCCATCCAAAACCAAACAAAGTAAAACGTAAAATACGCATCAGACAACGTAGCGGTACCCCAATCGTCTTGGAAGAGAAACTTGAATCCTTCGACAACATTAGACTTCAGGCTTGCCTGCGTTGTCATCCAAAGCATCCAACCTAAAACTCCGATGGCATAGACCTTCACCAAACTTTTAAATACATTCGTCTTCATCACATTCGCTCCTTTAGAAACTGGTGGACATGGTTAAACAATTGAACACCTCGGGGCGAGCCTAAAAAAAAGTCCGCTCCGTGGTGAAGTTTTTTGTAACGAATAAAACGATGGCTAACCCCTAGTTTTTGGAGTTTCTCGGCAAATCGCTCCGACTGCCGACACCATACCAATTCGTCATTTTCGCCGTGAACCAGCAAAGCCGGGGGGAATAGCGTGTTCACCCGGTAATAGGGTGACGCCGCGACCAAAAGATCCTCATCACGCCCACGGGGTATGCCGACCAAGTTGCGAATCAACTGACGAGAATCCAACATGTCGTTTTCCTCAGTGTTATCGTAGGCAAACTTGAGGTCGTAGGGGGTATAAAAGCCAATAAATCCCTTTAAATCAGGGTCTGCGTTGGTTGCACTCCATAGCGCGCCAATATGCCCTCCGGCCGAACGCCCAAAAACGACGTACCGACGTGGGTCCACGCCAAGCTCACCTGCACAAGCTTTAATGTGTGCCACGGCCTGAGAAAGATCATCTTGTTGCGCTGGCCATACGTTCTCGGGTGCCAATCCGTACTCGATAGAAACCACGGTCACCCCGGTATGCGCCAATGCACGAGAGAACAAATCAAAATCGCGGGGAGACCCACTATCCCACCCGCCGGGATGAATCAGGAGAACCCACGGCTCCGGGCTTCGTGGAGTCCTTTGCAGTTTGCGTTGATAGATCCAAAGCTTTCGATGTTCACCTGCTCCCGAATCGGCATACGGACGTGAAACCACGCTTACGCCATGCACCCAGGGGAACTTGTGTTTAAATACACTGATCCTTTCGCGGAAAGATTGCGGAGGGTATCCCGAAACTTTTTTAGTGCCGAACCAGTATCGAGTTTGAGTCAGGAGCACGGCGACGACTGCTGAAACCCCGATCAAGACGTGATCTGCCATCGCCCCAATGAGCGCAACAAGAGCGCCCAAAATCCAATGAAATTCTTGGTAGGCAAGCCTAAGCTTCCAGGGCTCAAGGCTTTTTAAATAAGTAATGGGACACCCCCCACTCTTGACCGCTTTTGAAATTGAACAATTCGGCACAAGCCATAAAAAAAACTCGCCAACGCTGAACCCAAATCGCCGCGTCTTTACCGTAGGTTGACTTAAAAATTTGAAAAATCTTTTCTTTGTGACGATCCATGTTCTTAAGCCATGCTTCGGAAGTCTTGCCGTAATGCGTTCCATTCCAATGCCATAGCTGCTCGAGCTTAAGATCTCGCTGAAAAAACGTCAGTAACTCATGTGACGGCATCTGGCCGCCCGTAAAAAAATATTTACCCATCCAGTTATCGGCACCCTCCGTCTCAAAGGGATACGAATGGGCCCGATGAGTGAAAATGTGAATGAAACACTTTCCCTGCGGCTTAAGCCACTGGGACACCCGATGGAACATTTCCTCGTAGTTCTTGAGATGCTCGAACATTTCAACACTTACCACTCGATCAAAAGGACCGAACTCGTGTTCAAGACCGGTAACGTTGACAATATTACGAGTCAAAACGGTGATCTGATCGAGACCTTCTGCTTTGGCTCGGGCTTCAATGGATAATCGCTGGGGAGCGGAATTAGAAATCGCAACGATCTTCGAATTTGGAAACCGACGTGCCATTTCCAGCGTAAGCGATCCCCAACCGCAGCCTAACTCCAAAATCTGATGACCATCTTTGATCTCAGCGCGCTTGATCGTGACCTCTAAAGCGGTTTTCTCCGCCTCGTCCAAGCTCCTACAATCATCGGTCCAGTACGCCGAGCTGTATTTGCGATGCTTGCCCAACGCAAGCTCAAAGAACTCCGGTGGCAGTTCGTAGTGTTGCTCGTTAGCGGCTTGGGTCTCTACCGCAACAGGCATTTTTTTTAGGGATTCGGCATAGGATTGCTCCGAATCCAACGCCGCTTTCAATGTGGGTGCCCGCAACGACGAGAGCCGATCTTTGCAAAGCGAACGAATTCCCTGACGGATGACAAAGTCCGGAACAAAGCCCTTTTCCATCACTTTAATTTTCCAGTCTTGCATCATATCTCCTTAAATTTGAATCCCTGTTTTTTGAAATGAAGTTGAGAAACACCAATGGCCTGCTCGATAAACCCACCCTCGCAATACGAAAAATAGTACTGCCACAAACGATAGAGGTGATCGCTGTATCCCCGAGCAAGGACTTGGGCGTGATTGTGTTTTAATTGTTCGGACCAGGCTTTTAAGGTCCGTGCGTAATCCTGACCAAAATCTTCTTGATGGATCAACACGAACTCTGTCTTATCCCGCACGCAATCCATCATCGCTGAAACAGAGGGGATTCCTGAACCGGGAAAAATGTAACGCTGAATAAAATC
>JAIXVT010000258.1 GCA_027482725.1 Pseudomonadota bacterium
GAGAAACGCTGGTATCAGCTACAGGGGAAAAAATTTTCATTTCTAATATTTCAAAAGATCATGATATCCAAATGGAGACTATCGATAGTCTGATTGATAAACTAGTTTACTTTGTTTCAAGGAAGGGCACATTATCACAAGCCCGAATACCTGAACTTGTTACGGGAATTTTTGCCCCAAATCCTATTCGAGGGACAACAAGTCGTGGGTCGTTGATCTGGGGATCATCCAAATACTATTCAATTCCGCGATATGAATTAAATTGGGAGTCTACTCCGGGTAAACATGCCAAAAGTCTACTTGCCGATTCAATCATAAACCTTGCCCGAAAAAAGAGTCAGAAACGTATTCAAGATGCTCACCTATTAGTATCTATCGTCGTTCCTGTTTTGAATGAAATCAGAACTCTGGATAAGGTCATCACACGGCTCAGAACGCTAGACCTCTCGGAACTTAAACTTGATCACGAAATTATTTTTGTAGATGGGGGGTCCACTGACGGATCGCTAGAGCTTTTAAAAAATCAAAGCGTAGGCCAAGCATTAACCCTACCCAGTGGAACAGGAAGGGGTGAAGCCCTTCATGCTGGGGTTAATAGCGCAAAAGGGAACATTGTCTGCATATTCCCATCAGACGGCGAGTATGTTGAAGATCAAATCCGAGATATTTTAAAACCCATTCTTAATCACAACTCAAGTTTTGTCATTGGATCACGGTCTCACAAGTGCTTAAACCTAGATCAAAGGATTAATGAAATTTATGGTAAAAATAGAATCGATTTTTTAATCAGTAAGTACGGAGGCTACCTTTTATCGGTTCTGTTTCTATTTTTTCATAACCGTTATATTACCGACAGCTTAAGCTCGATGAAGGCTTTTACACGCCAACGGGCGCAGAGCGTTCGTTTAAGAAAAAAGGGGCTGGGTTACGAGTTTGACTTGATCAAAGCCTATATCAAAAACTCTGAGTATATTGCTGAAGTTCCCGTTGAATTCCGCCCCCGCTCACGTGCAGAAGGAAAGAAAATTACACTTAAAGATGGCATAGAAGCCATTTCCAGCATTATAAATTAAAATTCTATGAAGACTCTATCTATCATTATTCCAGCGTATAACGAAGAGCGCTGGATTGGTCCCCTTCTTGAAAAAATACTGAGCATTAATACCGAGGCATTGGGATTTAAAAAAGAAATTTTTGTGGTTGATGACTGTTCAAAAGACAATACCGTCCAAATTGCATCCAGATTCCCCGGCGTACAGGTGGTTAAACAGCCTAAAAATAAGGGTAAAGGTGCAACCGTACGAGCCGGGGTAAAGCTGAGCACCGGGGACTATGTTTTGGTGCAAGATGCTGACCTAGAATATAATCCTGAAGACTACATCGTGATGTTACAAGCCCTACTCCAATCTAAAACCGATACCGCCATTTACGGAAGCAGGTTACTGGGTCAAAAACTCAAATCCCGATCGTTTTTTTTTCGCTCAAAACACCCTAAGCAGAATATTGCCAACTGGGGGGCCAATCTCTTCTTAACAGTTTATACTTGGCTTTTGTATCGGGTATGGATCACGGACACCTTAACCGCATATAAACTGTATCCGGGAAATTTGGTCCGCAACTATGATGTGCAAACTTGCGGCTTTGAGACAGATCATGAACTTACTGCCCTTTTGGTAAAGCACAATATTCCCATTTCAGAGGTTCCGATTGATTACAATCCCCGATCTAAAGCCGAGGGAAAAAAAATCAAACTTAAAGACTTTTTTATCGCACTTAAAACACTATGGGCTTTTAGAAATGGTACTCAACTTAACTACAAACGATCATGAAAGTCCCTCCATGCATTTGAAATACTTTCAAAAAACCCAACTTTTCAGCTTATTCGTTGCGTTTTTACTTCTCATTTTAGATCTTTCGATTAATCCATTAGGCCCAGGACCTGATCGCTTAGTTCATGATCTACCTACTAATTATATTAATGGTTTACCTCCGGAAAATGTTAATTGGTACTCGACATCTGCCGCGTCTACCGGAATTTATAACGGTTATGCATTAGTCATAAAATCTATTCATAATTTAAATATTCCACCAGAAACAGGACGGTCAATAGTCTACATATTTTGCTTATTTTTATTCTACTTTTCGTTTTTGGGAATAGTTGAAACATTGTCAAATCATGGAACACTTCTTTTTCTATCTTTAGTATTTACCTATAACTACCTTCCAGGCACTGATTCTTTGTATACTAAATTGTTTTTTTTGGACAACGGGCTAGCTCCTAGAACTCTATCAGTTTGTTTTCAATTTTTAGGAATCTTCTCATTGTCTAGAAATATGTATCCCTTTTTTTGGATATCATTGTATCTAGCAATGTTTTTTCATCCCTCGTCAGGCCTGCTTTTTTTGCTATTTTTGACCCCATTGCTATTTAAAAATCATACATACAGGAAAATTACCTTTAATAAAATTACGTTATTAATTCCTGTTGTGATGATCTTGTATCCGATTGTCTTTGCACTATCTGGCAACGAAGAAAATTATTTTAGTCC
>JAIXVT010000132.1 GCA_027482725.1 Pseudomonadota bacterium
GGACCCGCTCTTTGGGTACCCCCTGTTTTTCGGCAACGGCATAATACATCGCCAAAATCACAATCGCAGGACCGTTGATCGTCATCGATGTGGTCACCTCACCCAGCGGAATTCCCGCAAACAAGGTTTCCATATCCGCAAGCGTCGACACCGAAACGCCACACTTCCCTACTTCACCCTTGCTCTTGGGCGAATCGCAGTCAAAACCCATCAACGTCGGCATATCAAATGCGGTAGATAATCCGGTTTGCCCCTGTTCCAGCAACAACTTAAACCGGGCATTGGTCGCCTCCGGCGTGGAAAATCCGGCAAACTGGCGCATTGTCCACAATTTCCCTCGATACAAATTGTGTTGGACGCCCCGGGTATAGGGGAATTCGCCAGGAAACCCCAGATCTCGAACGTAATCAAATCCATCAGATTCTAAATCTTTGGGAGTCGACAACAAAGGCACTTCCAAGTCACTCCACGTGGTGAACCGCGCAGGCCGCGGTGGAATTTTCGCCTCAATCGCTTGGCGTTTTTTATTCCACGCATCCAACTGCGCATTAAATTCAGGACTTGTTTTTGGGGTTTCCGACATCATGCTACTCCTTGAGTTACTTTCCATCCCATTCGCCCGCAGCAATCACGAGTTTCTGGATTTCACTGGTTCCCTCGTAAATTTCGGTGATTTTCGCGTCCCTAAAATTTCGTTCCACCACGTATTCTTTGGTGTAACCGTACCCGCCGTGCACCTGTATTGCTTTAGTGGCAACCCACATCGCTGATTCGGCGGCAAATAACTTTGCCATTGCGGCTTCCTGAGAAAAAGGGCGCTTCAAATCTTTCAATCGAGAGGCGTTCCACGTTAACAATCGCGCAGCTTGAATTTTTGTGCGCATTTCGGCCACATAAAATCGAATCGCCTGGAGTTTTGAAATCGGCGCACCAAACTGCTCACGCTCTGCTGCAAATTGTTTAGACGCATCCAACGCACATTGCGCAATTCCCAAGGCTTGCGCCGCTATACCAATACGACCGCCATCTAACGTGGTCATTGCAATTTTAAACCCTTCGCCCTCTTTGCCTAGGAGCGCATCCTGAGGCACAAAACAGTCATCAAAAAATAGGGTCGCGGTAGACGATGCGGTGATCCCAAGCTTGTCTTCCAACTTGTTTACACTGTACCCAGCGCTTTTGGTGTCCACTAAAAACGCGCAAATTCCCTTATGTTTTAACGCTGAGTCAAGTGTTGCAAACACCAAACACACATCGGCTTCGCGCCCATTGGTGATCCAGTTTTTGGAGCCCGAGATTTTATAGCCCCCATCCACTTTTACTGCGCGCACCTTTAGTCCGGCAGGATCAGAGCCGTGCCCAGGCTCAGACAATGCAAAACAACCCAGTTTTTCACCGCGCGCCAAAGGCTTTAAAATTTTTTCCTTTTGCGCATCCGTTCCCCACGCTTCAATCGGCGCGCAAACCAAGGAGTTGTTTACCGACATAATCACGCCCGTCGACGCACATGCCTTGGATATCGATTCAATCGCCATGGCATAGGCAACGGTCGATAACCCCGAACCGCCCCATTGCTCGGGGACCATCATCCCCATCAGGCCCATTTCGGCCATTTGCTTAATGATAGCCGTGGGAAATTCCCCGGTTTCATCATGATGCTTGGCAACCGGAGCCACCACGTCGCGCGCAAACTGCTCGACGGATTCGATGATCGTAATTTCACTTTCAGTTAAACTGGGCCAATTGCGGTCTAAATCCATGATTTTCCTCGTTTCAGTTATCCAATCACAAACAGGGGCATCCGCCAACTTGCAAGGACCTAGAGTAACCCCTATCGTTAAATCGTGAGCAAACTTTCGGCAGTGATCATCACATTAAACGAAGAAGATCGCATCCAAAAATGTATCCAGAGCGTAAAGTTTTGCGATGAAATTTTGGTCGTTGATAGCGGCAGCACGGATCGCACCCAAGAGATCGCAAAATCCCTAGGGGCGCGTGTGATTACGCACCCCTTTCAGAGCTACGGTCTCCAAAAACAGTTCGCCATCCAAAGTGCAACCCACGACTGGGTGTTAGTGGTTGATGCGGACGAATGGGCAACGCCCCAGTTTGCGCAGGAATGGAATATCCTTCGCGAAAAGTCCCAACTCCCCGATGGTTTTTACATAAAAATTTGCCTCTCTTTGTTTGGGTCGACCTTCAAGTTTGGAAAAGAAACCCGCCGACGAAACTTGCGCCTATTCAACAGAAAAAAAATCACCTTAATTTCTCCAGATGTTCATGAAACGTTCGTTGTCCCCCGATCTGAAAACTTTAATGGCACACTTTTTCACGAGAGCTACCGCAACCTGGAACACTACATGAAAAAAATGTGCCAATACACGTCGCTTGCTGCAAAAAAAGAGGCGGCACAGTCCAAAAGATCCGCAACACGCATTCGCCTCCTCCTACTCCCCCGGATACTATTTAAATTCTTTCGCGTTACTTTTTTGGAATTGCACTTTTTAAACGGTTTTCCCGGCTTTTTATGGGGTTTTTTGTGTGCAATGGCGCTTGCGATTAAAGACATAAAAACACTCGAGGTTTTGCGTGGCCAAAATCGCTGATCGTGTACTCTCAAAACTCCTGCCCAATCGACGTGGTTTGCGGGTTTTAATGTACCACCACATTACCGATGCCCCGGCTAAAGACGGACTCGATGTCTGGATTCAAGACTTTGATCAACACCTCTCTTGGGCAAAGCAGCACTCCCAAGTGCTTGCACCCACAACGCCACTAGACCACGACTATTCGGGAAAAAACCATACGCTCATCACGTTCGATGACGGGTATTTGGATAACCTCACGCTAGCCGAGCCGGTCTTAAAAAAACACGGACTCAAAGCGGTTATTTTTATCGTCCCCCAATTTATCGGCCAAAATGGCTACCTTTCACTAGAGCAACTGCGCCACATCAATCAACGCGGGACGTTTGCCCTCGCACTCCATAGTTTTGCGCACCTGAATTATGCGCAGTCGATGCAGCACAACCCCGATGATGTTGCCCAAGATATCGCGCAGGGCCTTGACTATTTTCGCACCCACGGCCTCCGCCACCTCCCGTGGTTGGCCTATCCCTACGGCGCATTCCCAAAAAAATCTAAGCCCCTCCAACTTGCCCTTGAGTCACTGTTCAAACACCACGGGATTACGCATGCCTTTCGAATCGGCAACCGCATCAACACCCGACAACTAAAAAATCCTTACCTGATTGAGCGCATCGACATCAAAGGCACCGAAGATTTTGAAACCTTCAAGATCAAGTTTGCAAAAGGCCGTTGCCGCCCGTGGGTGTGAATTAGTGCCTTTAGGCAATCCGCACGACATCAAAAAATAAATCGACTCGATTTTCATCCAACGGCTTTACATCGATCTCATTAACGATTGAAAAATGTGCTCTATTTTTTTCAAATTCCTTGCTACCCTAGGGAACAGCTTTTTTGGAGACTTCAATGATGCGAATCGTCCTAGCCTTAATCGCCCTACTCACAACGCACCAAGTCCAAGCAGAAAATCTTTGCTCGTATGACAACTTGAGGTTTGAACTGGCCAGCCTTGTAACTGTGACAGGGCACCATGCTTTAAAAAGCTCCCCAAAAGGGGCTTTATATCTTGCATCCAATCCTATTCCAAAATACATAGTCATCACAAAACGGAAAAAATTTGAGCCTCACTATCCCATAAATGAAAAAATAAATGGTGACGTAGATTTTTTAGTTCAGAATATTCAAAGAAAAACCGTCATTAAAGGTAACCTTTCTTACATTTGCCTCTGTGAGCAGCCCATTATTTTACC
>JAIXVT010000198.1 GCA_027482725.1 Pseudomonadota bacterium
CGCCTTGAATCAATGGAATGTCCCCAGAACTGTACGCTCTGGATTCAATCTCCTGAACAATCCCGGACACTTCTGAATCCCCGGGCATAAAAAAGAGGAGCACTTTGTAGGCACTCAGTGCGTCTTTAAATCGACCTAATACCAAGTAACTTTCTGCCAACAACTTCTGAGCAATAATGTTGTCTGGCGCATCTTGAACAACAGGTTCAAGTGTCTCAATCACCTCGTGATGATCTCCTTTATCGAATAGGGCTCGGGCCAAAGCCACTTTTCCTCCAATAAACTGGGGATGCAGTCGCAGACCTTCACGGGCAATTTTAATCGCTTCTTCATATAGGCCCGCTTTGCGATAAGCTTCGGCAAGCGGAGCAAAAACCCTTGAGGTGGGATCCTCTTGGTAACGTTTGAGGTAATGATAGATCTGAGGGTTTCCGCTAGATTTTGCCAACTCCCACCTTCTTCGCATTCATCACTTTCGGGGTGATAAAGAACAATAACTCATTCTTTGACTGTTGCGAAGACTCGCTTCCAAAAAGAGCGCCAATAATGGGGATTTTTCTCAAAATCGGGAAACCCCTCTCTGACGCCTCTTCGTCGGCAGAAATTACGCCTCCGACAACCAGGGTCTGTCCGCTCTCAATCAGAACTTCTGTTTCTATAGTTCGGGGGTTAACCGTAGGCAATCGAGTGGTTGCGTCGATGATCCCTCGAACCAACGTAAGCTTAAGATAGATGGAACCGTCGTTGGTGACCCGTGGAATGACATTTAGTTTAATCTCGGCAGGAACCACCATCGGGGTAACAACTGTAGTCCCATTGTTCACTGTGGTTTGGTCGTACACTACGCTTTTTGTAACCTGACTTACCGACGACGATTTCCCGCTCATGACGACGGTTTTCGGTGAACTGATCAATTTCAGCTTGTTTTCCTGCTCACCCAAACGAATTGCGGCATTCAACCGTGCGGTCCCGTTAAATGCCGAAAAAATCGGACTAAACCCAAAACTTCCGCCACCTGTTCTTACAAAGTCTGCCGAACCCAAAAGATTAGACAGGGGTGAACTCCCGTTAAATCCTGCTCCGATCCTATTTCCACCCAAAGACGATGCTCCGTTGAGTTCTTTCGAAAACGATTCTCCAGCTTCGACCACTTTAGCCTCGATCAAGACCTGGGGCGTGGGAACATCCAATACTTCAATCATTTTACGGAGACGCTCTACGTTTTCGGCCGAATCACGAACAATAACGGAGCGATTATTCGGATCGGCAATAATTGAAGACTCTAACATTTTGTCCGTAACACCTACCCCCATACTTTTCGAATAGTCTCTGAGCGTTGACGTTAGAGAATTCAAATCGGCGTAGTTTATCGGGTAAACTCGAGTGATCTTTGGCGCCGTGGCCAGAGCTAATCGTTCATAACGAAGTCGCTCTTCCCGTTCTTGATTCATATCCTTCAAAGTCATCACGCGGAGTACGCTTTCGTTACGTTCAGCCCCCAACCCCTGCATATTTAAAACGGTATCTAACGCCTGATCCCAAGGTACACGGTCCAACGTGACCGATATAGGACCCTTAACGTTGGGATGGACCGCAATGCTAAACCCACTCGCCTCGCTGATCATCCGAAAAACATCCGTAATATCGGCGTCTTTCAACTTTAAAGTAATAGGTGAACCGCTAAAAACGCGGGACTCACGTGATCGCTGAAACTTTACCAAAAGTTCCTCTGCCTCACCCGATTTCTGCCCCGCTACAGATTCATCGACGCCTTCAAAATCCACAAAAACCAAATCCGACTGAGATTTTACCGAGTATTTGGGCATTTTTTTAAATTGAACGACGATTTTTGCATCGCCATTCTCTAAGACTGTGGTGACGCGATCAATGTCGGTACCCGTAGGCGAATAGTCCAAGCCACTTTGAACCTGAGGACCGATTTTTCCGGACGGAAACTGAAGAATCAACTGAGGGGGATCAACTTTCTGAAAAGCCTTTACGCCATCCAAATCCCCCCCTTTAATCTCGAGTCTCACCTGTCCGTCCTGCCGCCTTAAGTCAATTCCCTCAATATCGGACGCCAAAACAGGACTGCTTACAAGACCTAAAAAGCTTATCCAACACCAACTAACGTTTAAACGTTCCATGGCGTGCCTCTCCTCCTAAGGGCAACTCAATTCGATCCTTTTCAATTTCACCCATAATATTGCGGCTCGATTCTACGATAACCACACGATCAGGCTGGATCGATACAACTTTTCCGGACTTCAGTCCAAGACCATCATTCATAGAGACAAAAAACGACTTGCCGTTTGGCGCTGCGATAAGGGCCCTCATTTTTTTTGGTCCTGTAATCACTCCCGTGAGCTTAAGATCTTTTACGGGATACATCTCAAGCTCCGATTTGCCTTGGCTCTTTAGGGCCACCAACGATACAAAAGGATCTCTCAATACATCGTAGGCGTCTTGTTCCAACACTCGGCCTTGAGCTTGGCTATTGGCACGAACTAATGGCGAAAACAGAAACAAAATCAATCCCAAGAAAACCAAATGAGTCCTCATGGGGTTTTCTCCACTGGAAGCGGTGGTAAGAGTTTAACCCTAAGATCTCCTCGAAGTAAGGACTGGCGGTCTCCCTCTTGAGACACGGAAACAAGTCGATAACCATCGATCTTAATGGGTTGCTCTCTTTGACTGATGCGATCACAAAACCGAAGCACCTGACGAAAAGCCCCCTGAACGGTGACCGAAAAATCCCCATTATCACTGGGCTGAATGGATTCAAACTTTAAGCCCAATAGCTTAGCCTCGGTATACAAACCTTTCACCACTTGCGGTGAATTCTGGGTTTCTTTTCTCATTTTTGACAATTGATCAAACTTTGAGCGAAGCGCAAACTCCTCGTTTTTCAGATCTTCAAGCTGGCTTGCTTCTGCCTGTTTTTTTTTAATTTCGAGGTCAAGATCAGAGCTTCTTTTTTTGATTTCTTTAATTTTTAACTTTTTTTGTTCGGCATCAGGTGATCCCCCAGAAACAAACTCATAGGCCTGATAGGCTTGAATAACCGCAAAGCAAATGGCGCCAAAAACAATGGGGAGCCTGAATATTCCGGTCATTCTCTTCTCCCCACCGTGATGGTGTAATCGGTTTTAGATAATACTTGGTCCTGCTGTGTCGACTTTAAAGTTGCTCCCGAAAACAATGGAACTAGATCCAATCTTCCTAAAAAATCACTCACGTCGGTCATGGATCTTGCCGAACCGGTAATCTCAAAAGCCCGTTCGTTCATGACCAATTGCTTTACCCAGGTGCTTTCGGGAATTTTTTGAGCGATCTCAACCAAGCTTTCTCGAGCTAGATTTCGTTCCTTGTAAAAACGATCGACAACTTGCACTTGCCCCCGGAGCTTCTGAACACGCTCATCCAGACTCAGCCGACCAGAAAGAATACTATCAAGACGTTTCAATTCGACTTCCTTCGCAGAAAGGCTTCGCTCTAAAGCTTCAGGGTCGCCATAAATCTCTAATGATTTTTTTTCTATCCACTTTGCTTTACCCACACTAGCGCCTACCACAATGATGAACGCAAGAATGAGCCGACCTAGAAATAAAAAAACGTTCTGAAGGGTACTATCTTTAGCATTTTCACTAGTAAATCCGGATTCTTCGTCCGTGTTATTTTCTTTGTTAAGATTGATTTTGATCATGGTAGAAAGTCCCCGCCGCGCATGGCCATCCCTACCGCAGGCCCCATCAAGTGATAGAACTTGTTAACATTAACCCGATCGACCTCTGGAATCTCGATATCCATTCCCGTAAATGGCTGGAAATCATGAACCCGAAGCCTGAGTTGTTGTTCGAGTAAAAGATTTAGCCCGGGAATTTTACTATATCCCCCGCCCAACGCGACCAGCTGAACTTCGGGACCTAATTGGGCCATAGCGTAGATTTCAAGCGTCCTCCGGATTTCAGTGACATAAGGCAAAAGTTTTTGCTTTAGCCCGTCGATCATCTCCACAGGTACTTGCTCAGAGCTCACCAAATGCTCGGCATCTTGAGCGGACAACCCTAAGGATGCGGCCAATTCATCCATTAAATTTCTGCCGCCTTGTCCAGTCTCTTTTACTAAAAGAGGAATGCCGCGTCCGATAATCACTTGCTTGAGGCTCCGCGCCCCAAAATCTAAAATCAACTGCGCTCCGGGAGTTTTTAGGTTTTGGGCTTGCGCCTCGTTTTCAAAAGCCTGGGCTAGGGCAAATACTTCGGGCTCAATCACATCCAGCTGAAACCCAGCCTTTCGAATAGGATCTCCTAGGTGATGAAGTGCATCCTTTTTTATCGCGACCAAAACCACTTCCGTTTTTTGATCCTGAGTCTTGCCGACAACGCTATAATCAACGACCGCTTCGGCGATATCATAAGGAATGTACTGCTCGGCCTCCCAATAAACCTGATCTGCCAAATCCCGCGAATCTAGGGCATTTACAGAAAGAACTTTAGTCACAAGAGCCGAACCTGCAACTCCGATAACCGCACGATGTGGACTGGATACTCGCTGAAAACCTTTTTTTAAATCTTCTAAAAGATCATGGGTTCTTGGGATAACAAAAGCTTGTGTAACAATCCAACGGGATTTTCTTTGATGAGCTTCTACAATCTTGATCGAGGCACTGCCAACGTCAATCCCTACCCCAGGATGGGTCCCGGCGCGAAACCCGATGAGTCCGCGAAGCTTGGAGAGAAAACGCCGCCCTGCCCTTCCTTGAGCACTGGTCATACCTAAAATTAAGGATGACACGTCATGAGCGTGCGTTCAAACATCAATTCAGTTGAATGCGTCCATCTGCACCGTCAACGGTCACCACACTGATTCGATCGAGGCGCTGAACGGGAATGTCGACCGAGGGAATCACGACTAAACTGGACTTGGATTCCTGACTGACTCCGAGAACAGGATCAAAACAAAACTCTAAAAGCTTCACACCTAATCCATTTTGAGTTGCAAGAGAACTATCCATCAGTTGCACGGGAAAACTATGCTGAGTCCAAGACCAAGTCTTGGCGAACTCCGTGGGCAAAGGATCGGTACAGCTTTTTGGAAAATCGATGTTTACTCGGTCTGTTTCAAACTTAAGACGTACAGGTATCCTTTCTTTTTGCGCTAAAATTTTGGCTTCCTCAAGGAGGAGTACAATTTCTCGGGAAGCACGGACTGCATTCCACTGAGGGAGACGCTCCCGAACTACAGGAATAGCGCAAAGCGAGAGGAATACCGTCGAAACAACGAACCCCATCCACAAGGTGCGACGACGCTTCCGAATACGAATTTTTTCAAACAACTCATACGAGTTCCACGCCTCTTTTGCCCAGCGATCATCGGGGTTTACATGTTCATCCATTTCGACACCTCAAAAAATAACTCTACCCACGCTCCAATAACCAAAAAAGGGCCAAAAGGGAGCGCCGTCTTTAAAACTTCATTCCTGTTCTTTATGGCGCCGTACATTAATCCAAAAATAACGCCTAAAAATGACGAAACAATCAGTGTGGTCCATATTCCCCCAAAACCCAAAAATGCCCCTATGGTGGCCATAAACTTCATATCTCCGCCACCCAATCCCACCCGTCCTGTAAAACGATGATAAAGCCAACCCACTGCTAAAAACCCCAAATAGCCCACCGCTGCGGCCAGGACTAGCTCCGATAAGGAATGTTGAGAATCCCAATACCCTGTAGAAAGTCCCAAAAACGCACCCCCTATCGACAGCTCGTTCGGGATAATACGAAAATCAATATCGATAAAAATCACACAGATTCCTATCGAGATAAACCACCACGCACGGAACAGGTCGAGATCAAAAAGATGTCCATGAAACGTGAGCCAAAACAAAATTGCGGTTAAGAACTCTACAAATGGATAACGCCAATGTATTTTTTTTCCGCATGTCGAGCACTTTCCTCGGAGCAACAAAAAACTCACGAGAGGAATATTTTCTTCCCATGGAATCGGCTGGCTACACTCGGGGCATTGACTCCTCGGGGTAACGACGGATGCATCCCTTGGGAGTCTGTGAATAACTACGTTCAAGAAACTTCCAATAATCAATCCGAAGAGTAAAATAAAAGCGGTTACCATTTTTTCCACTCCTCAGCAGTAAGTTTGAGACGGTCGCGGGCCTGACGCTCGCTCCCTTCCGAAACCTCTAGCGCTTTTGACTTTAGAAAAGCTTTAAAGTTTTGAACCTCGGTTTTTGCCGACCACTGGGAATCTCTTGTATCGACTTCATAATCCCATACGTCAAGTGGAAGAGTTACGGGGGCGGTAAGCTCCGGCGGTAGAACATCCGTATCAATTAAAAATCCCGAGGCAAGAGCAACTCCACGCTCGATGACGTTCTCAAGCTGACGCACATTGCCTGGCCAAGAGTAAGCCCTGAGTACCGCCCGAACAGAATCCGAAAAACCTAAATCGGTCTTCCCCATTTTTTTGGAAAATGTCTCCAAAAATACTTGCGCCAAATGCAAAACGTCATCACCTCGAACCCGTAGAGGCGGGGCGTCGATCTGAATAACATTCAACCGGTAGTACAAATCCTCACGGAATTCTCCTCGTTTGATGGCTTTTTCGAGATTTTTATTGGTCGCCGTCACCAGTCTACAGTTTATTTTGATCGACTCGTTCGCCCCAACGCGACGGATGGTTTTATCTTGGAGAGCGCGGAGCAACTTGACCTGGAGACTCAATGGCAATTCTCCAACTTCATCCAAAAACAGTGTTCCGTTTTCAGCCACTTCGAACAATCCGGGCTTATCTTGAATAGCTCCGGTAAACGATCCCTTTTTGTGACCAAACAACTCGCTTTCAATCAAATTTTCGGGTATCGCGCCACAATTCACTGCAACGAACGGCCCAGTTGCCACCAAAGACCACTCATGGATTGCCCTTGCGACCAACTCTTTTCCTGTTCCGCTCTCTCCCCGGACCAGAACCGTTGCTGGAGACGGAGCAATTTTTGCAATGAGGTTTTTTAGGGCAACTATCTCTTCACTGTGACCCAAAATCTCACGGGTTAAAGGCTTAGCCATACACTCAACCCCACGGCAACCAGCACTGCCGCCATTGTGATTTTTACCCATAATCCACGCCACAAAGATTCGCTAAGATCCGAAAATGCCGGAACGGGAAGAGCGTAAAAAGTATGTTGAATCAAACCGTCAAAGGGTGATTTTAGAACCTCTTTCCCTCCCTGCTGGAGCTGACGGTATAAAGAAACAGCACCCCGCAGTTCTGCGTGCTGTTGGACCGCATCCCAGGCTTCGGCGTCAGGGGCTCCTGCTTTACGGGAATCGTGATAAAAGCGGAGAGCACGATGCATCCGATGATTCCAAAAAAAACGATTCCAAAAGGAGGGGGTTCCCAGCGTCCATCGCTCCAATCCGACAAAACCCCAAAGTGCAAGAGCGAGTGCCGTCCACAACGAGGCCAAAGGCCGCATACTCAGATGAGCTAAAAGAAGTCCAAAAGTGATAGAGGTGGTGAGTATACCCAGAACCTGAATGCGCTTGATCCTCTGTTCGCGCAGAATTCCTTGAATCAAAAAATCAATAGATTCGAGCAGTTTTTTTTGTATTTCAAATCCACGTGACGACCAAACCAACGCCGACGGGAAAACTTTAGGATGAAGCGCCAAAGCCTCCCAGAGCAATACATCCCCATTCACGTGATTTTCTAAATCACGCCAGACAGGAGAGGCCATCCAGACCGGGGGCTCCATCGCCATACGAACAGATTGGATCGCATGCTTAAGGTCGGCTCCCCCTTGAATGCTTTTTTTGAGAAGGGTCAAAAACTCTACCGCTTGGGCGCGCCCAAAGGAGATACGCCCTAAAATCCGCTGAATACCTAAAACAATCGAGGGGGAATATCCTGAAATCTCTAGGGGACGAAGATCGTTTTTCTGAAGCCACATTCGGAGAGCACCTTCGTCAACGAACTCTCTTAATCCAACGATTCTTTTTCCATTACGGTCTTCGGCAGTGAATTTAAACTTTGGCACCTTAATTTTTAGTCTTCCATGTTGCGGGCAAATCGACAATCGGCTTCAATCTGTGCCTTTAATTCGTCGATTCCTGAAAACTTGCGTTCGTCACGAATATGGTCCAAAAACCTGACCTCAATCCATTCCCCATAAAGCTGAATGTCCCGAATTCCGATCAAGTGGGTCTCAATACGGAGTGCCGTTGAGTCCGGGTGAACAAAAGTGGGGCGACGCCCAATGTTGGTAACACTTGGATAAGACCGATCGCGGTATACCGTCTCTGTCCGGTAAACACCCGGACCCACAGGAAACATCGCAGAACAATCCAAATTTGCAGTGGGAAACCCTATCGTGCGTCCGCGCTTATCTCCGTGTACCACTTCGCCCCTGACAAAAAAAGGGCGACTCAGCATTTGATTTGCGGTACGTATATTTTTGTTTGCCAACTCTCGTCTTATTCTGGAGCTAGAAATCACCTCGCCATGCTCAGCTTGGGGAACTATTCCAAAAACCTCTGTGCCCTTTTGTTCGGCAAGCTTTTTGAGAAAAGACAAATCGCCCTCGCGCTCGCGACCGAATCTAAAATCTTGTCCGACAAATACGGCTTTCGCGTGAAGTGCACCAATCAAATATTCGCTGACAAAATACTCCGCAGAATGTTCGGCAAACTCTGGAGTAAACGCTTCTTGAACACAGACGTCTACACCAAGTTGATCCAACAATAATCGTTTTTCTGTCGGGGAGGTCAATGCCTGAAAAACAGCTCCCGGGCGGAGCACCCGTACCGGATGAGGATCAAAGGTTAAGACGGCCAAGGGTAGCGATTTTTGTTTTGCGTAGTCTTGGGCTTGGCGAATGGTCTTTTGATGCCCCAAGTGGACGCCATCAAAATTTCCGATCACCAGCACAACAGACATAGGATAAGAATGGTCGCACGCTTGATATCCGTAATAAGTTTTCATTCTCCAGCCCCTGCCGCACCAAACGCAAACTTGAGATAGATCGGGATACCAACCACAATGTTAAAGGGAAAAGTCACACCCAATGCCATAGAGAGATATAGCCCGGGATTGGCGTCGGGCAAACAAATCTGAAGTGCGGCGGGAACAGCAATGTAGGAAGCACTTGCCGCAAGAGTGATCAACAAAAAAGCATCCGAAGGATTAAATGTAAAAAAAGATAAAAGACCAAAAGCCAAACTTGCATTAATCAAAGGAAACAAAACCGCAAAAAACATGAGTTCGGGCCGTTTTCTTAGCACCGAGAAATTTTGACCTGCCAAAATACCCATGTTCAGAAGAAAAAAGCACAAAATACCTTTGAATAAATCATAGATAAAAAACTGTAAATTCGCGGCTTGATCTTTTTCGCAGAGGTAGCCCACCAAAAGAGACCCTAATAATAAAAATACGGATCCGTTAAAAAAAGCCTCGTGCAAAATACCGGAAACTTTAAATCCAGACTGAGAGGATCCGCCCGGCAACGAAGATTCTTTTCTTTGGCTCATTCCGGCCAAAAGAAGCGCTGATATAATTGCCGGACTCTCCATCAACGCCAAAACAGCTACCATCGTTCCACTAAACTTAATATGCGCACGATCCAAAAGCGCCGTCGCCGCAATAAAGGTTACCGCACTCACGGATCCATAAGTAGCGGCGATAGCTGCCGCATTTTTCGTGTCCATTTTTCGGAACCTAAGTACTGCGAAAACAATAAAAGGCACCAGAAATGAAAGAAGGATCGCACAAAGAATTAATGCCCCATCCTGCAGTGTTAAGGGAGTTTTTGCTAACGAAAGCCCGCCTTTAAAACCTAGAGCCATCAAAAGATACAATGAAAAAAATTTAGCCACATCCATGGGGATCCGGATATTGCTCTTTACGAAAACTGAAACAAACCCCAACACAAAAAATAAAACCGCGGGGTCGCGCAAGGTGTCCAGTGCGTTCATAGTAGAGCAAGTGTAGCAGAATTATTTTTTTTAGGTTTAAACCCTAATTTGCAGACTTACAACAGACTTACCCTGACTGAGTCGACTTCAGTTACGATCTGAATTAGTTTTAACCGATGCACAATTCCTCTTGGAGAGACTATTTTAAGTGGGGCACGTCGCCGTTTTGGGTTTTCCACGGCCTTGCCCTTAGCGCCCTGTTTTTACCCTTTGAGGCTAAACACGTTTGGACTGCCGTTGGACTCTACTTTTTTCGTATGTTCTTTATCACCGGCGGCTATCATCGTTACTTTTCACATAAAACTTATAGTACCTCGCGCTTCTGGCAGTTCTGGATTGCTTTTTTTGCCATGAGTTCGTCGCAAAAAGGGGCGCTATGGTGGGCCGCACACCATCGACATCACCACGCGTTTTCAGATCAGCCTCAAGATCTGCACTCTCCCAAAGATGGATTTTGGTGGTCGCACATGGGTTGGTTTTTGAGTGATCGCTACGGCAAAACCGAATTGGGATTGATCGCAGACTTTGCCAAATACCCCGAACTCCGTTGGCTCGATAAAAATTGGTGGGTTCCGGTGGCGACACTCGGCGTGGCTCTCAAGATCATTGGCGGTTGGACCATGGTCAATTGGGGCCTTTGTGTAAGCACTGTTTTTTTGTGGCATGGAACGTTTACCATCAATTCCTTATCCCATGTTTGGGGATCGCGTCCGTTTAAAACCAGTGACACCAGCCGTAATAATTTTTGGTTGGCACTGATCACCCTGGGCGAAGGTTGGCACAACAACCATCACCAATTCCCTCGCGTGACTCGCAATGGATTTCATTGGTGGCAAATCGACATTACTTACTACGTGCTTAAAGGGATGGAAACGGTAGGACTTGTTTGGGATCTCAAACACCCACCTGCCAGTGCAATGGAACAACGGCCTCTTCAAAAAGCATCTTAGGCTTAATTTTTTTAGATGAACTCACAGGGCAGATACCTCCTTTTAAAAATCATCTCTAGCGAGAGAGAGATTGACGACGGCCCTAGATTGACTTAATTTTTAGTTTCCTCTTTATGGCATGCGCGCGTGGTGAAATTGGCAGACACGCTAGACTTAGGATCTAGTGCCGTAAGGTGTGGGGGTTCAAGTCCCTCCGCGCGCACCATACAATTTTTATCATTGTGCTATTTTTCTCGGCAAATCCAAAACGTAAAAGTTTGACGACTTCTTTACCCATCCCTAATGTTTTTAATATGAAATATTTGAGCACTGCATTTGTTTTTGTCACAGCAACATTCCTTAATTCCGCCGTAGCATCGGTCTTCGCCAATAAACCCCTTCTCTCACTGAGTAAGAACAATCAAGTTTTTGGTTGCACGAAAGAGCTGAAGAAAAATGGAACCACTTATTACCTTATCGTCACAGGAACCGAAAACTCGAAAAAAGAGTTTGAAATTATTACAAACGTAACAGCGGTCAATGGTTCTACGATAAATGAAGTCTCCAAAACTTTTCCTGCCGAAAATATTGGAGATCCTAGAGATGCGATAAATTACAGCAATCCTCCCGCTAAAAACGAACGAAAAACCCTTCATATTTTTGCCCACATGGAAGAGGATCGTTTTGATATCGCTGTAGCTCTAGCTCAAGGCCCCTTAAGCTATGCAAGCATTTTGGATACCACTATCGCCATTCGCGACGAATCTGCAAATATCCACTTAAAAAAGGTGACCTTTAGACGACTAACATGCCACATGAACGCCGCAGCACTTGTGGCCTTTGAGCGGAACGTAGAGGTCGCAAAACAACTTTCTTTGAATAAACGAACATCACCCCTTAAGGCATCAACTCAGGCTCTATAAGATCCTGAAAAGTTTCCCTACGGCGAACCACTTTAAACAAGGGTTCGCCGTTTTTGTTTTGATCCCACCAAATTTCGCAGGGGCGTGGACGAGTATTGTATTGTGAAGCCATTGAGGCCCCATAAGCCCCGGCATGTCCAATCACGACAAAGTCTCCCGGCTTTAGGCTTGATGGCAACAGATGTGAACCAAAGTGACATGATGATTCGCACACCCCCCCGACTACATTCATTTTTTCTTTGCGCCCTGACCTCCCGACAACGGTGATCGGATGAACCGCATCGTATAAAGCGGGACGCATGAGATCATTCATTGCTGCATCAATCACCACAATTGGAGACTTGAATCCAATATCCTTTTTTATGGCAACAACCTGGGCAATCAAGAACCCGGCTTCCGCAACAAGAGACCTTCCCGGCTCAATGACCAACTCCGTATCTGAGGAAAAGCTCTCCCCAACCAAATCAAAATAGCCACTCCAATTGAAAACTTTTTCTCCCAACGGATCGACCCCCATTCCTCCGCCTAAATCCAGATAGGTCAAACGTCTCTCCAAGCGATGCTCTACAGCAAACTTTAGGTGATTGAGTTTTTTAAATGTATTTCGGTAAGGCGCCAAGGAAAAGATTTGGCTCCCAATATGAACACTCATTCCCTCAATATTGATTCCCGAATACATGGGACTTTTTGTTTTTTCAACGAGACCTAAAATCACCTCGGCACTCAAGCCAAATTTGTCGTCCACACGTCCGGTAGAAATCTTTGGGTGGGTTTTTGCATCAACATCGGGGTTAAACCTAAACGCAACGGCTAACACTTTACGGTGTTCGCGCGCAAGCTGAGCCAAGCATTCAAACTCTTCAACCGATTCGATATGAAAAGCGCGGACCCCCGCTCCTGGTAAAGCCATGAGGGGCTCAAGATCAGATTTCTTTTTTTCTAGGCCCGAAAAAATACGGTGATGATAATCAAACCCAACGAGATCTGCACGCTTCCACTCCCCGATCGATACCAAATCCACCCCCACTCCCAGATCTTTAAGCACTCCAAGGAGAGTTAAATTCGAATTGGCTTTCATCGCGTAATGAACGTGCAAGTTCAGTTTTTTCTTTTTCACAAACGCCTGAATCGTGGTCACAGCTCCCCGAATAACCTCACCCCGATACACATAGGTCGGAGATCCAAAGCGATTCACCATTTGATTCAAAATTTGCAGACTAAGGGTCTGATGTTTTCGTCCCGATTGTGGCATCAAGCCATGATATCTTGATTTCACTATGGACGTCGCTATCAACTCGGAAAGTTTAACCGCATTGCTCACCCTTACCGCCATGGAGACGGTTTTAGGAATTGATAACATTATCTTCATAGCAATTTTGGTCGGGAAACTCCCGCCTCAACAGCGGGACAAAGCTCGGACATTTGGTCTGATGTTGGCTCTCGCAACGCGACTGGGTCTCCTGTTTTCATTGTCTTGGCTCATGAGCCTGACAGAACCCTTATTCTCCGCATTTGAACAGCCATTTTCGGGACGAGATATTGTCCTGATTTTGGGAGGAGTTTTTTTGATCGGTAAGTCTACGTTAGAAATTCACTCAAAGCTTGAGGATGGTAAGACAGAACACCACACACCTAATCTCAAGGGAGGATTTATCGGGGCGCTGATTCAGATTGCGCTTATTGATATTATTTTTTCTTTAGACTCGGTGATCACTGCGGTTGGAATGTCCAACCAGATTTCAATTATGGTCGTTGCGATGGTGGCGTCCATGATCATTATGCTCTTGCTCGCAAAGTCCATTTCTAACTTTGTGGACCGCAACCCCACTATCAAAGTACTTGCCCTCTCGTTTCTGATCATGATTGGGGTAATGTTAGTGGCCGAGGGTTTTGGAACTCATATTTCAAAAGGATACATTTACTTTGCCATGGCATTTAGTTGTGGGGTCGAAATGATCAACCTTAAAGTCAGGCAAAAAACGTGAATATGGAGACACAAACTCCAACATGGTGGGAAAAAGCGCTTACGCCCCCGGGTTCGGGGGTCTTTACTGTTTCGACCGGTGCCCATCGTCGCCAACAGTTGGAAGCACACGCCTTTCCCCAGCATCGGGGTCGTGATGACCTTAGGCGATTGTGGTGGGATAAAGTCCAAAATCTTTACTTCATTGAGCGTCCGATTCTTTTTGGCATTCCGAGCGATACCGGGGGAGGCATTCACCGAGGAGCCAACTGGGGACCTTTAGAAATCCGTTTGCAAATGATCAAGGACGGGATCTACGACTCTTTTTTTGATCTTGGTGACGTTTTGTGCCATCCCCAGCTTTTATTGGACGAATACGTTGAACCAGGACTAAAGGAAAAAATTCGTGAATTTTTTTATCAATCAAAGCAACCCCACCCCGTGGCGCCGCTCAGCATCGCTCAAGACGTTCTAGGGACACTATACAAAAATAAAAAACGCGTCCTCACTTTAGGGGGCGATCATTCCGTGGGCTATGCCACGCTAAGTGCTTTTTTTAATCACCATCCCTTAGCTAACAAAACCGCGGTGCTCCATTTTGATGCTCATACTGACCTGTTAACCTCAAGGATGGGTTTACCGGTTTGTTTTGGCAGCTGGGTGCCCCATGTCCTCACAAAACTCAATAACCCAGGGCATTGGCTCCAGCTGGGTATTCGAGCAAGCGGGAAACCCCAGTCGCATTGGGAATCCCAGTTTGGGGTGAAACAACTTTGGGCCAACACGTTGAATTCCGGTAATTTTCACGACTCCTTAAATTCCATTATTCAGGAATGGGAGAATCAGGGCGTGGAGCACATTTACATCACTTTTGACATCGACGCCTTGGATGCCGAACTTGCGCCTGCTACCGGGACACCCGAGCCTGAAGGCCTGAATGATGAAACCTGTATCCAAATCTTTAGGCGTTTTTTTAATCATTTTAATTTAATCGGTGCAGACCTTGTCGAGGTAGCACCCTATATCAATCCCAGGCAAGCGCCAACGCTAGACAACAACTCAACGTTGAATCATGCCGCTCTCATCCTGGCCGAATTTCAACATAGGATGACTTGAGTAATTTTGAATTTTTTTTTAACTTAAGGCGTGTTTTATTTTTTCTCTCTCACGCTACTCATCGGATTTAACTTAGCCCTAGCCCAATCCGATCTCATCGTTGATCCGAGAAGTATCTCACCCGATGATTTCTCAAACTACCTTGTTCAGGGCTTAGACATCCCTGATATATCCGCCCCCCAAGCACGTCGCATTTTGTACCCGACTCCATCTCAAGATCAAGTCACAAAAGTCATCGATTTGTTTCGGAAAACTTACAAAATAGATCACGGAAATGCGTTTGAACTTTACGCAAAATATTATCTGGAACAAAAGCCCACGCCCCCAGAGTACGTTCACTGGGCAAGCCGCTTGGCTGTTTACCTCAGTTCAAGGCCAGATCTCGTCGAACAAATTTACTTTTTGAACTCGGATCGACAATTTCAACTCGTAAGATCCTTTTTTGATTCCGACTTGAACCCTTATGGCGTGGAGTCCCCTTTTTCGAACCCATTCATCAAACCCACAACACTTCCATTTCATGAATTCTTTGCCCCAATTTTACATCACCCCATTGATCACAAACTCTATCCTGCCCGATTCCGGGCACTGACCAGATGGTCTACCGACTTGTTCAACGAAAACCCCAAAAAACGCTCCTACCACGAAATCATTTCTCTATGGGTAAATGCATTTGCTCACGGCTCTCCCCTAGTGAACAAAAACAAACATGATCTTGAGCAGCAACAGAATGTTGCGGATCGATATTTGGCCTTTTTTGAGTGGATAAGACAAGAGGATCCGGATCATGAGGTCAAACATCTTAAGCGCGTCATCAAAAGCTTATATGGCCAACATCTCCCTTCTGGATTTAAAGCATTCCTTGATGCCGAACTCAAAAATGCAAAAGCGAGAAACCCAAGTTGGATTTCTCGCCTTCTACATTCTTGTGATCGCTGGCTGGTAGGAACGCCTAAACCTTAGCCTTCACGATTTTCTGCGTTTCTGCGCATAAATGCAGGAACATCCAAGTTAGAGCTCTCGGTTTGAATCATTCCCAGTCTCTTCGCAATTTCTCGAGCCCTGACCAATTCCGGACTTTCTGAGTTTGCAGATTTTTGCTGGGCCTCTGCGAATTGTTCCACCGCTGCAGTAACCTCCACAGGTTGTGGGTTTACGCTCGCCCCGACAGCGGACTTGTTGTCTTGAACATTGGCTGATGGCCGGATATTCGCAGAATTTGCCGCAGACCTGAGATCAGTGACTTGATCCTGAATCGCCTGTCCTAGTCCGGTTGCGATCACCGTGATTTTTACGCGATCGTTCATGGACTCGTCAATCACCGTTCCGAAAATGATATTAGCGTCTTCAAAAGCTGCTTCTTGAATGAGCGAGTTAGCCTGTTCAACCTCATGAAGCCCAAGAGAACTTGAACCGGTAATATTCACAATAATTCCAGTAGCTCCATTGATGGAAACATCTTCAAGCAAAGGTGAGGAAATCGCTGCTGTCGCCGCTTCTACGGCTCGATTTTCTCCGCTCCCAAACCCGATTCCCATCAGCGCAAGCCCCTTGCTCCCCATAATCGTGCGGACGTCAGCAAAGTCGCTGTTTATGTATCCGGTGTGATTAATGAGATCGGAGATCCCTTGAACGGCGTTCAATAAAACTTCATCCGCTTTTTTGAAGGCCTCGATCATGGACAGAGACGAACCACTCACCGTGAGCAAGCGGTTGTTTGGTATGATGATCAAGGAGTCCAC
>JAIXVT010000271.1 GCA_027482725.1 Pseudomonadota bacterium
AACCAGCAGCACCTGTTAACAAAATCGACTTATTCATGAAGATTTCCCCAGCACAATTACTTTCAACCCAGCAGACACCAATCGATCGCGATCCAAACCCACACGTCCATCAACCACAAGGGGCACCCGCATCACTGATTTCAATGCCTCATACGGTAAAGTCCTAAACTCTGGCCACTCGGTCACATGCACTACGGCATCGGCTTCGACAAAAACGTCTTCAGCCCGGTCGGCATATCTCAAATCCACATCAGACCACTCTTTTTGTGCTCGCTTCATTGCAATCGGATCAAACGCCACCACTTGGGCACCACGATCCAGCAACATGCGCGCGATTTCTAACGCCGGTGAGTCCCGCAAATCATCGGTATTCGGCTTAAATGCCAAACCAAGCAGACCAATCCGTTTCCCTTTCAAAATCTTCAACTCACCCGCCAAAATTTCAACTAGACGTCTGCGCTGCCTAAAATTTACTTCACGCGCGGCTTGGGTAATGGGCATATTTAGCCCGTACTCTTGCCCCGTAGAAATCAAGGCCAAGGTATCTTTTCCAAAACACGATCCACCCCAGCCTAGACCCGCCTGCAAAAAACGGTTTCCAATTCGCGCATCCAGTCCAATTCCGCGTGCAATCGAAACGATATCTGCACCAACTTTTTCGGACAACTCCGCTACTTCATTGATAAAGCTCACTTTTAAAGCCAAAAAAGCATTTGCTGCATACTTGATCAATTCTGCGCTTTGGAGATCCGTCGATAAAAAATGAACTGCTTTAAAGTTCTCGGGACGGGGCAAAAAAGATGGGGCATCAAAAGTCTGTTCCAACAACGGTTGATACAAATCCCTCAGCACTTGGATCGAAGCGGCATGATCTGCACCCACGACCACACGGTCCGCATACAACATATCGGATAAAGCTGAACCCTCGCGTAAAAACTCCGGATTCGACGCTACGGAGAATTCCGATGATTTACGAATATTCTTCTCACGGTACTCATCGCGCACCAAACTCTCAACCCAGTTCCCCGATCCGATCGGAACTGTGGACTTATTCACAATGACCACATGGGGCGCGGCCATGAATTGACCCACGGACTGGGCCGCAGACTTTAGATAACTCAGATTAGATTTACCGTCCGGTAACGAAGGCGTTCCCACAGCGATAAATACAACTTGTGCAGCACCTAAAGCATCACTTGCCTGAGTGGTAAACTTTAATCGGTGGCGGGCAAGCTTCATGAGTTCATCAAGATGGGGTTCGTAAATGGGAATAAGACCAGAATTCAACGCTGAAATCTTACTCTCATCGACATCCAAACAGGTCACGTCGTGCCCCAAAAACGCAAGAGACACTCCCGTTGTTAGCCCCACATAACCTGTGCCGATAATTGCAACTTTCACAGCGCACCTCCTTCTGAAGATTCCTCCCGAAGAGCATGATCAAGTTCGGCACGAGAAATTTTCCGCGTCAGCGGAAACAGCACACAATCCTTAATGTTCGCGGAGCCCGATACAAATTGTACCAATCGGTCAATACCTATACCCCAGCCCGAAATGGGGGGCATACCGTATTCCATGGATAAGATGTAGTCGTCATCCATTACCATCGCTTCTTGATCGCCCCCGGCGTTCAGGCGCGCCTGTTCCTCAAGACGATGAAGTTGCTCGATAGGATCCACAAGCTCAGAATATGCGTTCACAATTTCCACACCATTAACCACGACTTGAAATCGATCTGTAAGCTCGGGGCACTTATCATTGGCCCTTGCAAGCGGTGACAAATCAATCGGATGCTCCACTAAAAACGCAGGACCCACAAGGTTCGGCCGAGATACCCGTTTGTACAAAAGATCAATCAGGTTTCCACGTCCAAGCTTATCCGCATCGGGCTCATCGAGATCAATACGGTTCGAACGAATCGCCGCCAACAACTCCGGAGCCGTCGGGTAAGCGTCAATGTCAATTCCACAATCCTTCATCAGTAAATTCCGAAACGTGATGACGGGCCATTCCCCGCCAAAATCAACGGTCGCCTGACCTTCACCGGACCCCAGTTTCACTACAGTCGTACCCAAAACCGTTTGAAAAATATGCTGAAACATATCCTGCATCAGCTTCATATTGTCTTTATAGTTCCAATACGCAGAGTATCCTTCCACCATCGTAAACTCTTGCAAATGATTAGGGGAAATCCCTTCATTGCGATAACAGCGCGCAAATTCAAAAACATGTTGGAATCCGCCAACGATAAGCCGCTTCAAATACGTCTCGGGGGCGATTCGCAAATAAAAATCAGCATCCAAGGCATTGTGATGAGTCTTGAATGGTTTTGCGAGAGCGCCCGACGGATTCGATTGTAAGGATGCCGTTTCCACCTCGATAAACTGTCGGGATTCTAAAAAATTTCTCATTTCACGCACGATGCGTGATCGCAATAAAAAACGCTCCCGTGTTGGCTCGGACATGATGAGATCCAGATAACGCTGTCGGTACTTGATCTCGACATCTTGAACACCATGAAATTTTTCGGGGAGAGGACGTAAACACTTGCCCAGAAATTGAAATTTTTTCACTTGGAGTGTCTTTTCTCCGACCCGAGTCGTAAATATATCCCCCTCAGCGCCAAAGAAATCACCGACGTCGATACCATCTACAAACGTGGCATATAAATCAGCGCCGACATCATCAATTTTCAAACACAGTTGGATTTTCCCCACGAGG
>JAIXVT010000291.1 GCA_027482725.1 Pseudomonadota bacterium
CCTTGCAGTGACGGGGCTATATTTTTATGACAACCGTGTCGTGGCGTTTGCAAAAGACCTAAAGCCCTCTCCTCGCGGGGAATTAGAAATCACGGATCTAAATTTACGATATTTGCAAGATGGGTCTTTGTATCTTGAAACCATGGGGCGGGGTTTTGCGTGGTTAGATACCGGAACGCATGAAAGTTTGCTCGAGGCTTCCCAGTTTGTTGCCGTCATTGAAAAGCGGCAGGGCTTAAAAATTGCGTGCATCGAAGAAATTGCTTATCGTCTCGGGTACATTGATCGGGATAGAATCATGCAGTTAGCATTACCCATGAAAAAAAATCAGTATGGACAATACTTGTTGAGGCTCGCTGCAAAATGAAGGGTGTGGCGACAGGTATTGAAAATTTGATCGTGCTTGAGCCTGAAATCAATGGCGACGCACGTGGATATTTTTTTGAACCCTACAATCAAAAAAAATTTCGTGATCTGGGGCTGGATTACCAGTTCGTTCAGGACAACGAGTCTTTGTCCAGATTTGGCACGCTACGCGGGTTGCACTGTCAAACGGGGGTGCACGCGCAAGCCAAACTCGTGCGCGTTGTGCATGGTGTCGTTTGGGATGTCGCCGTGGACATGCGGCCTGTATCACAAACTTTTAAAAAATGGTTTGGGGTCGAGTTGTCAGCAGAAAATAAAAAAATGCTCATGGTGCCCAGAGGGTTTTTGCACGGCTTTGCCGTTTTGTCTGATCACGCCGTCTTTTCGTATAAAGTGGATAACTTTTATTCCCCTCAAGCGGAGCTAGGGGTGTTGTGGAGCGATCCTGATCTTGGGATTGATTGGAAAGTCCCATCCAAAGATGTTTTGCTCTCAGATAAAGACAAAAAGCTCCAGACTCTTGCAGCGCTCAAAGATCAGGGGCATCGGTGGTGAGTTTTGAGGGGAGTTTAATAATGAATCAAGGCGTCGCCCGCCAAAAAATAGTAGTCACCGGCGCAGACGGTCAGCTCGCGCAAGAGCTAAAATTCGTTATTCCTGAGGCTGTTTTTTTATCCCGACATGATTGTGATCTTGCTCGATCTGATCAAATTACCGCGATACTTGGCACTATTTTGCCCGATTTAATCGTAAATTGTGGGGCTTACACCCAAGTCGACCGCGCCGAAACGGATCAAGACACCTGTAATAAGGTAAACGCCATTGCTCCTGTGCTCATGGCCGGTTTTGCAAAAAAAATGATCCATCTTTCGACAGACTATGTGTTTGGTGCGGACGCTGTGCGGAGCCGGCCCTACCGGGAAACGGATACGCCTGGTCCTATAAACATTTATGGCGCATCCAAATTAGCGGGAGAAACGGCTCTTCTGAAACAATTTCCCAATGCTCTGGTGATTCGTACCTCGTGGTTGTATTCCACGTGTTTTGGTAAAAATTTTTTTTTAACCATGCAGCGTTTGTTTGCTGAACGCGATCAGGTGCGAGTCGTGAATGACCAAATGGGTACCCCGACAAGCGCGCGTGCGCTTGCACAGGTTTTAGGGCGTTTTATCGATAACCCATCGACTAACGGTGTCTACCATTACAGTGGTCAAGGGCAGGCCACCTGGTTTGACTTTGCTCAAGAAATCAAAAATCTCTTGGGTGCCTCTGCGCAGGTTATCCCTGTGAAGAGTAATGAATTTATTACCCCGGCCAAACGCCCTCATTATAGCGTTTTAGATAAAACAAAAATTGAGCAGAATTTAGGGATTAGTATTTTGGGTTGGCGTGATCAGTTGCGCCAAGATGTTCAAGAATTTCAATGCAGGATCGCTCATGAATAAACAAACTCTAATAGTTACCGGTTGTGCTGGATTTATCGGCAGCCACTTTGTGGATTTGGTGTTAAGTCACGGTTACCGCGTCGTGGGTATAGATGCAATGACCTACGCAGGAAAAACCGCAAATATGAAAACCTTTGCGGATCATCCTGATTTTAAGTTTTATCAAATGAAGATTCAGGATTCTGAAGTGTTGAACGTTTTAACCCAAGAAACCCCGATAGCTCTGATCAATTTTGCAGCCGAGTCTCACGTGGACCGATCGATTACCGGAGCCAGAGCTTTTGTTGAAACCAATGTCCTTGGTGTGCAGAATTTAATTGATGTCACCCGCGAGTATCTTGGCGATTCGCATGCAGCGACTCAAGCTTTTCGGTTTTTACAAGTATCGACGGACGAAGTCTTTGGTGCGCTCGGAGAGTCGGGTTTTTTTTCCGAGTCCACACCCTACGCCCCCAATAGTCCATATTCTGCGTCCAAAGCGGGTGGCGATTTGTTGGTGCGAGCTGCGGTGCACACCCATCAGTTCCCGGCAATTGTCACCCATTGCTCCAACAACTACGGTCCGCGACAAGATTCTGAAAAACTCATTCCTCACATGGTGACGTGTGCACTTCAAGGGAAGCCGCTGCCTGTGTATGGACAAGGGCAGAATGTACGGGATTGGATTCATGTGAAAGACCATTGCTCCGGAGTTTTTTTAGCGTTGACCCGAGGTAAGACGGGAGAAACCTATGCGCTCGGTGGGCGGTCCGAGCGAAAAAACGTGGATGTGGTGCATCGTATTTGTGAAGAGTTAGATTACGCACAACCCAAAAAAATGGGTTCCTACCGTGATCAGATCCAATTTGTAACCGATCGAAAAGGCCACGACTATCGCTATGCGATAGATGATCGTAAAGCCGAACAGGAACTTGGATTTACGCGCAATTACGCCAACTTTGAACAGGGATTAAAAAACACGATTTATGAAATGCTTAGTTTTTGATTTTGAAACCGCAAACCCAAGCCCGGCATCGGCTTGCGCGATTGGAATGGTGGAGCTTGATTTATCCGCGCCACGCCCAGTGGTGATCCGCGATCACTACACCTTAATCAAGCCCCCGCCCGGGCCGTTTAGGTTTACATCGATACACGGGATCAGCGCTCGCGACGTGATGGATGCGCCACGGTTTGGAGAATTTTTGCGCGACTATGCGGATTGGTTTGAGGGGGTAGATCTTTGGGTCGGACACAATATCGCGTTTGATTTACGGGTGCTCCGCGCCTCTAGCGCCGCTTATGGGTTTGCTTTACAGGAAAAACCCACGGCCTGCACCGTGCGTCTATCACGAAATGTATTGAATATTAAACCTGCAAATTTAGCGAATGTCTGCCGGCAACTGTCTATTCCACTGAACCATCACCATGCCATGTCGGATGCGCGGGCCACTGCCCAGATATTAACGACCCTGGTTGAAGAAGGCTGGCGTCCCTAGGCGATTTTTGTAGTTTTTGCAGGGAAGTTTTCGGTTTCAATGGTGTTGAGATTTATTTTTTTTGAGGCTTGATCAATATCTATCCCGACAATCTGGCCATTAGAGTCAAAGTCAACGACTACTCCGTCCCCAACTTCTTTAGATTCTGCGCTGGGTGTTGAACTTAAATCGATATAAAGGGAATCTGTTTCCGGGTAGTAATGGATTCTCATTTCATCGTTCCTTGATTTAACCTTTTTTCGAAATCGCGATCAGGAAATGCGTTATGCACTGTTAGTCTATCTTGAAGAGTGACTACTCGCAAAAATTTACCATCAAGTTCTTCGATTTTACCCCAAAATCGAAACCGATCTGGATCTTGAATTTCATAATAA
>JAIXVT010000216.1 GCA_027482725.1 Pseudomonadota bacterium
ATGATCAAAAACAAAGTCTGGAATCCCTAGCCCTTCAGGGTATCGAATTTTCAGAATCCGCATTTCAGAAGCAACCCCTGATCCGCCTTCACGGAGATTGTCACAAAGGAAATATTCTTTGGAACGAGCAAAAAGGACCATTTTTCATCGATTTTGATGATTTCGTAGTGGGACCACCCGTTCAAGATCTTTGGTTACTTTCTCCAAACCCCGATGATCTGCATGTTTTGATCGAAGGCTATCAGCAGATCCAAGTGCTCCCTCAGCGCTCGTTGCGCTTGGTGGAGGCCCTTCGGTTTTTGAGAATGATCCATTATCGGGCTTGGATTGTTCAGCGTATCGAAGACCCCTTTTTCCAGCGAACATTTCCACAGGTTTATACCCCTTTGCATTGGGATCAGTTTTTAGTTGATCTGAGGCAACAGCTCGCGCGGTGTTATGACAATATTTCTGGAGAGACCTATGGCGGATGAATCTATTGCCCCACTCCCATCCCTGAAACAGGATGACGATCATTTTGAACGCCATCTCTTTGTGTGCGTTCACCGCCGTCAGTCCGGAGAGGATTGCGCAAGCAAGGGAAGCGAAGCTCTCAGGGATCAACTAAAAAAATCGATCAAGGAAAACTATCCTCATTTAAAGTGTCGAGTAAATAGTGCGGGGTGTTTAGGGCGGTGCCTTACCGGTATCGCAGTGGTGAGCTATCCTGAGGCTCGGTGGTTTACTTCGGTGAATACGGATCGCCCCGAGGACGTGCAGGAAATTATCAAATATATGGGAAAGTAGCGTTCACTTTCGATCCGTTTGTCGCATAATCAAAGTCATGCTCGATCTCAAATTTATCCGCGAAAACCCCGATGTTGTTCGTCGTGCGATTGAACAAAAGCGGGGCACCTTAAACTTAGACCAACTCTTGTCTGCCGACCAAAAAGCGCTTGAAGGAAAAAAGCGGCTTCAGTCCCTCCAAGAAGAAAAGAACTCGAACGCAAAAAAAGTGCCCAAGGCATCTCCCGAGGAACGCCTTTCTCTGATCGAAAGAGGGCGCCAAATTGGGGCGGAGATTTCCGGATTAGAGCCTCTGGTTAATGCCGCCGAAGAAGAGGTTCGTCGCTTGCTTTGGTTGGCTCCGATGATCCCCGCAGAAGATGTTCCTATCGGAAAAGATGACTCAGAAAACGTCGAGCGGAAACGGAACGGAGAGTTGCCTCGGTTTGATTTTTCATCGCTGGATCACGTGGCGTTGTGTTCACTCAATGATTGGGCCGAATTCGAGCGCATTACCAAAGTCAGTGGAAGCCGAATGCTTGCCCTTAAAAATGAATTGGCCTTATACGAGTTTGCGTTGCTGCAATTCGCTCTGGATTTTTTATCCAAAAAAGGCTCAAAAGTGATTACCGTGCCTTCTTTGGTACGAGAATCGGCGTTGTTTGGAACAGGGCATTTTCCCGCAGGAAGGGACCAAGTTTATCACCTTCCCGAGGATGATCTTTATCTCTCAGGTACGGGCGAGGTTCCGGTTAACGCGCTTCATGGAGATGAAATTTTAGCGTTGAATCAACTCTCCCTTCGTTACGCGGCCTTTTCTCCGTGCTTCCGTCGGGAAGCGGGAAGTGCCGGCAAAGACGTGCGGGGCTTGATGCGCGTTCACCAATTCAACAAAGTGGAACAATTTGTGTTTTGTGAGAATAGTCCTGAGGAAAGTGCCCGATGGCATCAAGAGCTTCTGAAAACCGCAGAGGAAATTGTAGAGGCATTAGAACTGCCGTACCGAGTGATCGAGGTTTGTACGGGCGATATGGGACTGGGAAAGTACAGGATGCACGATATTGAATGCTGGGTTCCAAGCGAGCAGAAGTATCGAGAAACTCACAGCTGTTCGTCTCTACACGATTGGCAAGCTCGTCGCACCAACCTCCGGTACCGAGACCGAGAGGACAGAGTGAAATTTGTCCACACGTTGAACAACACCGCAATCGCCACACCGAGAATTTTGATTCCTTTAATTGAAAATCACCAGAATTCGGATGGTTCTATATCGATTCCCCAAGCGGTGCGCCCATTTTTTGGGGGAAGAGATCGCATCGGAGGGAAAACCTGATGGATTTCTTTGAAACCGTTGAGAAACGTCGCAGTATCCGTAAATTTACAGAAAAATCTATTCCGCCAGAGGTGGTCCATAGAGCGCTGGATGCTGCCATTTTAGCACCGAATTCTTCTAACGTGCAGACATGGGATTTTTATTGGGTTAAGTCTCCAGAAAAAAAATCAAAGTTGATCGAGGCTTGCTTAAGTCAGGCTGCCGCACGCACTGCCGCTGAGCTTATCGTGGTGGTGGCCGATCCTAGTCTCTGGCGGCGGTCTCAGGCAGGACTTATTGCGTATACAGAACAGGTTAATGCTCCCAAGCTTGTTAAGGACTACTACAAAAAGTTAATTCCGATCACTTACTCCTACGGATGGTTTAACAGTTTAGGGTTGATCAAAAAAATTCTCTACAACTGCGTGGGGTTGTTTCGTCCTACCCCTCGAAGCCCCGCCACGATGCGCGATCTCCAAGAAGTTGCGTCGAAATCAGCGGCGCTTGCCGCACAAAATTTCGTCTTAGCCATGACCGCCCAAGGATTTCAGACCTGCATGATGGAGGGATTTGATGCGTGCCGCGTTTCCCGTTTGCTGGGGTTAAAATCTCCTGCGCGTCCTGTGATGGTGATTGGGATGGGCCAAGAGTTGCCCGATGGAAAAGGGACGTGGGGTGGGCGCTACCGAATTGACAAAAACTTGGTCGTTCATGAAATCTGAGCTGGGGGATGAAT
>JAIXVT010000014.1 GCA_027482725.1 Pseudomonadota bacterium
ACAGGCCCAAAATCTGAATCCGACCTGAAAGATAAAACCATTGTTGCTCAAGTCGGAAGCACTTACGCCAAAAAGGCACAAGGCATTCCCGGCGTAAAAAAAGTGATCACGCTCCCCAAAGACACTGATGCGTATTTGGCCATCACTTCTGGAAAAGCAGATGCGTGGATTACCGACCGTTTTGTCGCTTTGGAGTCTTTGAAAAAAAATCCTAATAGCGAGTTAAAAATCCGCAATCCGATGCTTTATGTGGAGAAAATCGGTATCGCGGTAAAAAAAGACAACCCAATTGTTGCAGAACTCAACAAAGGGCTAAAAAAAGCACTTGATGACGGGAGTTACGCCGCTTTAAGTAAAAAGTATTTTGGTGTTGATATCCGCTGTGCGCAATAAATCTACGTTTTCAAAACTCATTGTTTTCTGTGCGTTGTTGTTTGGGGTTTTTTACGGCTTACTGACTCTCCTGCCTTGGGTACTCCGTCTTGCCCCAGAACCCATTCCTGCTCATGCTCAATTGTTTACCGAGGGAACACGCACCACCCTTTACCTGACCGCATGGTCTGGGTTATTTGGGTTACTGATCGGGATGGTCTTGGCTCTGGGATCGCGTTCTGATTTCACGCCTGTCAAAGCCCTATCCGGTACCGTAGTCTCTGTGATGCGCGGAACCCCGCTCCTAGTACAAATTTTATTTGCGTACTTTGCGCTACCCGCGCTGTTTCCCTCTCTCAACATCAATGACTTTTCCGCAGCCGTGATCGCACTAACCTTGAATGTGGGCGCATATAATTCAGAAATTTTTCGCTCTGGGATCAATGCGGTTCCCAAAGGACAAACCGAAGCCGCTCGCAGCTTGGGACTGACCCGTTTTCAAACCTTTTTCAGGATTGTATTTCCTCAGGCGTTTCGTCTGGTTCTCCCTCCGCTGGTCAATAACTTGGTCGCACTCTTGAAAGACTCATCACTCGCAAGTTCTATTGGATTATTGGAACTGGCCCTTGCGGGAAACAGGGTATCCAGTGAAACGTTCATGCCCGTACCGATCCTGACCACTGTGGCCTGTATTTATTTTGTTTTCACGATGGGGTTAACCCTGTTATCAACGCTTCTAGAAAAGCAGTTAAAGACGGAGAGCTAATTGATGACGACTACACCAACAGAAAAGTTTTTTGGAGAATCGTGCGTCGTGGTTCGCGGCCTGAAAAAAAACTTTGGGAATTTCCAAGCCTTAAAAGGGGTGGATATTTCTATTAAAAAAGGCGAAGTCGTCGTCGTTGTGGGTCCATCGGGATCTGGAAAAAGCACGTTTATTCGTACACTCAACCGCTTGGAGGATTTCCAAGAAGGGACTGTCACCATTAACGGTACGCCGGTCGTCCGCGGGGCAAACTTAGACAAAATCCGTCGCGAAGTGGGCATGGTGTTCCAGAGCTTTAACCTTTTCCCCCACCTTACGGTTCTACAAAACATCACTCTTGCCCCGATGAAAGTGAAAAAACTGGATCGGGCCAGCGCCGAAAAGATTGCTTTGGATCTCTTAGAGCGTGTGGGAATCAAAGAAAAAGCCCATCAATACCCATCCTCCCTATCTGGAGGACAACAACAACGCGTGGCGATTGCCCGCGCTTTGGCCATGCAGCCCAAGATCATGCTGTTTGATGAACCGACGTCCGCGCTAGATCCCGAAATGGTAAATGAAGTTTTGGCGGTCATGAAAGAATTGGCGCTATCGGGGATGACGATGGTGGTGGTGACCCACGAAATGGGGTTTGCCCGAGAAGTTGCTGACCGTATTGTCTTCTTTGATCACGGACAAATTTTAGAAGAAGCCCCTCCCACTGAGTTTTTCTCTAGCCCGAAAACAGAACGGTCCCGTCAATTTTTAGGCCAAATTCTCTAAGGTTTTAAATCTTTCGGTTGTCTCCCGATAAACAGACGTGAGATTCAAAAGTATCCCTAGTCATATCCGGGAAAAAATTAGACTTTTAGGCATTCAATCCAGTGCAAAGAAATCACGCGGATCTGGATTTTTAGTGATGGGAGTTTTTGCCCTATCCAGCGTATCTAGCCCCATTTGGATTCAATATCCTTTCGAATCCAAGGTGGTTTGCTTTCTGCTGCTTGTTGTTTCGTCACTGCGCACATGGCTCTGCTTTCACCCCCCCGTGAATTTGGAACGGGCAAAAGTTTGGGAAACCAAATTCAGTATCCTGACGTTGATCACGGCTGGACTGTGGTCCTTATGGACCATAGTCCATGGACTTCTTTTATACGAAGATAACTCGTTTTTGAAAAACCTGATCATGATGACGGGAATAGCGTCCGGAGCCGTGATCAGCTTAGGTTACCATCTCACATTGACTCGGGCATACATCATCGTTTCACTTTTTCCCAGTTTAGTGACTTCTTTGTTTTTTGATGCTCATGGGATTGCCACGCTTCCCATCATCACAGCGATTTATATCGGATTTTTAATCGTTCAAAGCAATATTACTCACAGAAATTTTTGGGAGCAATCTTACCAAAGAGAAAAAGCAGAAGAGGGACATCACATGGTTGAAGTTTTACTCCAGTCTTTTCCAGGATATGTCAGTTGTATTGACGAAAATCTTGTTTATGTTTGGGCAAATGATCGGCTGTCGCTCAAGTTTGGTCTGCCTAAAGTAATCCACCAACAAAAGTTAGGCACCATCAGCATGGATCGGGATCTTCCGACCAAGGTGCGTGAGTTTATTGCTTCGAGCAAAGCTTCCGAAAACTTTGAATACCTCATGAAAAATGATCTGGAATCCCGCTGGCTCATGGTGTTTTTGAATAAATATCAAGAACACGGCCAGCAACGCGTCCTGATTTTATCCCTTGATATTCACGAACAAAAAATGGCAGAACAGGAACTAGAAAAGCAGCGCGCAACGGCAATCGAAAACGCCAAACTTGCAACCCTCGGTGAAATGTCTGCCGGTATCGCCCATGAGATCAACAATCCTCTTGCAATCATCCAAGGCAAGGCGAATCTGCTCCAAATGAAACTTAAAAAGACCCCTCTTGATGTCACCGCAGTAGAAGACGATCTCAAAAAGATTGTTCTGACCTCAGACCGAATTGCAAAAATCATCAAGGGACTCAAGTCCTTCACGCGAAGCGGTGACCACGATCCGACAGAGGCCGTTTCTGCACAAAAAGTGGTATCAGATGTGCTTGAGTTTTCTCAGGAACGCTTACGGTTAAAAAATGTATCGCTCAACATCGATCTGGATTCGACTTCAGAGTTTGAGTGCCGCCCCGTCCAAATTGAACAAGTTGTTTTAAACCTGATCAATAACGCATTCGATGCGGTCAAAGGGACTGACGACGCATGGATTGAGGTCAAATCTCAAGATTTCGATGATCGCGTCCAATTTACGGTTACGGATTCAGGTAAAGGAATCCCTCCCGAAGTTGCGGAAAAAATCATGCGCCCATTCTTTACGACCAAAGAAGTGGGAAAAGGGACGGGATTGGGTCTCAGCATTTCGATGAACATTATCGAGAATCATGGTGGAAAACTGTTTTATAATGCTACCCATCCCAATACCCAATTTGTATTTTGGATACCTAAAAAGCAGAGCCAGCAAGCAGCGTAAATCCTTTGATTTCCGCGTCTTTTCCCTCACTTCACTTTGAACGATTTGCTTCAGAGCTGATTGGGCGGCGACACACCTCTTCATCAAATCGTTCAAAGTGAAGTGAGGGAAAAGGTGGGCGATTATAAAATTGATCTCAGTTAAACACCGATCCCCCCCCCATCTCTTTCCCCTGCATTTGTGTGAGGAGGTGTGTCGCCGCTCAGTCAGCTCCGAACAAAATGCAGGGGAAAGAGATGGGGGGAGCATAGAGATTAAACCCAAAGTAAAAGCGCCGCATCCTCTTGCACGCTTTTTGCAAAGCACAGAATCATGCTCACGACACTACCGCCTCGCCTCCTTCAAGATACCGGATTCAACCAAGCAATGGTGCAGTCTAAGGACCCGGACGCGCTCCGGATTTTAGAGCGTCTCCCTTCTCATGGTCTTGCCGTGGTGGGCACCCGCTACCCTCGCACAACGTCACTCAAATGGATGGAGAGCGAGTTTAAGAAGCTTCAAGGAACCGATATCATCATCATCTCCGGTCTAGCCAAAGGCATTGATCAACAGGCCCACGAAATGGCCCTAAATCAAGGACTCCCCACCTTAGCTGTTATTGCTGCGGGACTGGACATCCTTTATCCCAAAGAAACACTTCACCTTAGAAAAAAAATCCTGGATGCCGGCGGTTTGGTGA
>JAIXVT010000268.1 GCA_027482725.1 Pseudomonadota bacterium
AATTTGAAACAATTCAGGGCAGTTGCGACCCGTTACGACAAGCTTGCCCGTAACTTCATGGGCATGTTGACCATGGCTTCCATCATGATTTGGGCGCGACTTTGAAAACAGGCCCTAAATACGGTCTCAAATTACTGGAAAATCTCTACGGAACCCCATTTCCAATCCGCTCTGTTCAGACCCCCTATCGTCCTCATGTCGCGCCGGGGGTGCTTTTCCAAACGGGGCCCTCCGAACTCTGGTGGGTTGAACCCACGGCGGTTCTAGACCCAGCCCAAATCTATCAACTCCCCCGGATCACCCGACTCACATGGAGACACCCGGTAGGGGATCTCCACGCCCTGGATTTTTCTTTATTTACTCCGCTTCATCACCCCGATGCCGTAACCCTGAGCCCAAGAACCTCTGCTGCCTTGCTCCGCTCGGAAATCGTGAGCCAGCTTCGGGTGCACCTTCTTAATCCCAACCCATTGGAGCCGCACAAGCTGAAGGGTCATATCCAAAATCAAATTTTGGGGGCTTTAAACGCAATCCCGCTTGAAACTGTCGTGGTCAAAGCCCAAATCGCTGAACTGGCGTATCAGTACTTGGTAGAACGGGAGCTGATTCACTCGGCCAAATCTATGAAAGTATTAGATATCAAGCGGCCCTATGCCTATTTTTACGGAAATGCCGGGTACTTTTTACTGATCCGCAAGGGAGAACCTGTTCGCCGCGGCCACACCGCGAATCACAAAAAGGTATTAAATATCCTGAGCAAATCCCCCAAAGACGCGACTCATGCACTGGGTCGCTTGGTGCGCTGGAGCTCGGATTCGGAGTGAATTCCCGAAAAAAGTTTTTACTTGTGTGTGCCCAACCGCCCTACACGCCCGTCTCCAATCCGGCACTTGACGATGGCGCACCAAACGCACGCCCAAGCCTTCCATGGATCTGGCGGAATTCAGCGGGGAGCCGGTCTCCTAAGGTAGCAAAAAACTCACCTTGTGCCTGAATTTCGGTACTCCACTCGGCGGGATCCACACGTAACATCTCCGTAAATTTCTCCGGGCTCACGTCCGCACCCGCCCATTCCACCGATTCGTACCGCGGGTGCAACCCCAGTGGCGATTCGACCGCATCCACAACGCCGTCCACCCGACGTAAAATCCAATCCAATATCCGCGCATTATCACCATACCCCGGCCAAATGAACGGCCCCGATCCGTTTTCACGGCGAAACCAATTGACCCCAAAAATGGGCGGGAGTTTGGCTCCGCACGCAATTACGGCCTTACCGATATCTAACCAGTGCTGAAAATAATCCCCCATGTGGTAGCCACAAAACGGGAGCATCGCAAACGGATCACGGCGCACCTGTCCGGTGGCGCCAATCGCGGCGGCGGTGGTTTCGGACCCGATGGTTGCGGCCCAGTACACCCCGTGGGTCCAGTCGCGGGTTTCGGTGATCAACGGCACGGTCGTTGCGCGCCGACCCCCAAAAATAAACGCCGAAATCGGAACTCCTTCGGGCGATTCCCAGAGCGGATCGATGGACGGACACTGACGCGCGGGTGCGGTAAAGCGCGCATTAGGATGTGCGGCTTTTTGTCCCGATGCGGCCGTCCAGGGTTTTCCCGTCCAATCGATCAGGCCTTCAGGCGGGGTGTCCGATAATCCCTCCCACCACACATCACCATCGGGGGTCAGCGCCACATTGGTAAAAATGGTATTGGCAGAAATTGTTTTCACCGCATTTTGATTGGTGCGCAAAGATGTTCCGGGGGCCACACCAAAAAATCCCGCTTCGGGATTAATTGCGCGCAAAACTCCGTCCTTGTCGGGCCTTATCCACGCAATATCGTCACCGACGGTGGTGATTTTCCATCCACGCATCGTTTTTGGGGGAATCAGCATGGCAAAGTTGGTTTTTCCACAAGCGCTCGGAAACGCTGCTGCAATATACTTTTTTTCCCCACGCGGGGATTCCGCTCCCAAAATCAACATGTGTTCGGCAAGCCAACCTTCGTCCCGCCCCATTGTGGACCCCAGACGTAACGCAAAACATTTTTTCCCTAAAAGGGCGTTACCCCCGTAGCCCGAACCATACGACAAAATCAGATTTTCCTCGGGGAAATGCGAAATGTATTTTACGGTCGGGTTACACGGCCAAGGCACATCTTTTTGCGAAGGCGACAAAGGCGCACCCACGGTGTGAATACATTTCACGTATTTGCCGTCGGTCCCCAGCGCATCTAAAACCGGCGTCCCGATCCGGGTCATGATCCGCATGTTGACGACCACATAAGCGCTATCTGTCAGCTCCACTCCAATTTGCGACAACGGCGACCCCACCGGCCCCATGCTAAACGGAATCACGTAGAGCGTGCGCCCTCTCATGGACCCTTGCATGAGCGCATAAACGGTTTCTTTCATTTTTGCAGGCTCCATCCAGTTATTGTTGGGCCCAGCATCGTCCCGTTGGGTGGTGCACACAAAAGTACGGTCTTCGACCCGCGCGACATCGGAAGCATCGGATCGGGCTAAAAAACTATTGGGTCGGTGCTTAGGGTTTAAGCGCACAAATGTGCCAGCTTGAACCAGCTCTAAACACAAGCTTTGATATTCCGATTCGGAGCCATCACAGACGATGACCTTGTCAGGTTCAGTAAGTTTTACGACTTCAGAAATCCACGTTTTTAGACCGGTATGTTTGATTTCAGGTGTCATGTGCACACCTTATTCAGGGGATTTCATTAAGTCAATGTAGGCCGAGCACCAAAATGCCCTGATCCTGGTTTGCAGAGGCCATTTTTTCTACCATCCTGTCGATACGGGATAAAACCTGGGCTCGGGAAACAGCGGTGTCGAATTGGGTAAAAATCACAAAAGGTTCAGTACGGTTTTGCTCGAGTCGCAAGTAACCGACCAGCGTCGCCACCCCATCTAAAGATCCCGACTTGCCGTACACCTGATCCTTAAGCCCAGGCATCCGATACTCCAAGGTTCCTGGACGGCCAACCACAGCGAGAGCATTTAAAAAATCACTGAAAAACGGGGATTTTTGTGCTTGTGCGATAATCCGATACATCAGTTCTGGCGTAATCTGATTGTTCAGAGACAAACCTGAC
>JAIXVT010000208.1 GCA_027482725.1 Pseudomonadota bacterium
AAATAATCTTCAAAATTCAAAGTGCGCACGAGTTCGAGTTCTTTTTGTAGAACATGACGAACTTTTTCGGGAACGCCTAAAGGGTAGCGCTGAGGCAACCGGTCATAGCAGATTTTTTTTAAAAATTCATGAGATGTCATCCCCTCGGGAACTTGCTCTGTAGGATACTGTAGCCGTAAATCACCCATAGAAAACGAACATCGCTCCCCCACCTCTTGAGTGGTCTGAAGCACCTGAGGATAATTCTGAAACACTCGGGCCATTTCTTCGGGAGATTTAATCCGGCGCTCCCGGTTCCACATCAGCTCCTGCCACGCCTCAGAATAGGGCTTTAATGTTGCAATCGTTTGTTTGATCCGGTGGGACTCTGCATCCTGTAGGGTAGCGTAACGAACTCCTTGATGCGCAATCGCCTTAACCCCAAAACGACGGACCACCGCTTGAGTCCAATCAAGCTTGTTTGCGCAAAATCCATCTTTAACTTGAGAAATGGGCCAATACAGATTTTCTTTGAGACTCATTAACCGCTCCCAAAGCGGTGATTTTTTTTGGAACCTTCCCTGAAGCGGTGACGATTCCCACTGTGGAAAAAACAAACAGGATTTAAACTCTGGGATATCGTCGCACCAACGGTCCCAATCACTTAGAATGGCTACGGATTGTTGCGCATGCTTGGAATGCCATTCCGTCAGTACCCGACACATCCCAGCATAAGCTCTTATGGTCGGTGCAATCACTTGGATCGAGGAAAACCACGGATCGCCCGCAAGAGAAATATCTGCCCCAGTGATGAGTTTAAACCCGGGGTGATCCCGAGCAACTTGATAAGCTTTAGGTAACCCGTAAACACCCACATGATCCGTGATAGCTAATCCACTGAGGCCCAACTCGACAGCCCGATGCACCAAACTTTCGGGAGACGATCCGCCGTTTAAAAAAGAGTAAGAAGAATACGCAGAAACTTCTGTATAAGGCAAGATTCTTGATGTTAGAGATGATTTGATGGCATGTTTCAATTCTACGCGCATCCTTCTAAGTGCCATTTTTTTTCACGAAAACAAAAAGAAACCCACCACTGCTCAACGCCTGCAAATGGACGGCACGCCTGCACCTTGAGCCAATAAAAATCTTTTTGAACATGCGGCGGACTCAAACCCGATTGTGTCTCCACATCCCAGATCTGAAAGTCCCAACGCTCCACTCCAGAACGAGAAAGTATTCGATAGTGTTCATTATTTTTAACGATAATTCCGGAAAGAACCCTCTCCTCTCCAAGAGTAATTTTTTCTGATTGGGGATAAAGAGCAATGGGAGAAATAAACCATGTTAAAGGCCGGAAAGGATAGCGCTGAGCAGTGATATGGGACTCCTCCGTACCATGAACTCGTTGTTCTTTTCTCGACCATATATTTTTTTTTACAGCATAGAGATCGTCAGGACGGGCCCACACTTGACCCCAAAAAACGGCATCTTCTTGGGCATGGCACCCCAAAGAACGTTGATACGCTTGTTTTAGTCGCTGTTCCTGATCGGATTCAGGTTCTGCCAGGCTTTGCGTTTTTAAAACATAAACCTCTATGTCTCCAATCGGATCTTGTAGCGGAAAGCGCTGAAACTCGGTATGAAACTTGATTTGAAGACACTTTTTTAATGCCTCAATATCTCCTTGAGGAACTGGAAAATTAAAAATTAAAATCCGATCTTGGGAGGGTCCATCCGCTTGAAGCTTGAGTTGCAACTGCTGAATCCCCTCACCCCGACGCCCACATGATTCCAGTAAGTTTCCGAGGGCAACATCCAACCGCACCATCAACTGATCCACACTCACCGTAGCATCTTCGGGCTCGGCGCGCACACTGGCCCACAGATGATCTGTTTCTCGGTGCTCTGGAAATACATCCGGAGAGCGATCAAAAAAACGCCTAAAAAGAACCTGCATTTCAGGGCCAAACCGCGTTACCCAAGATCGACGATGGGATGAGGTGAGATCCCAAAGACGCTGAACCCCTAGTCCCTGTAAAATTTCATCTTGTTCACGCCGTGGTGCGGTCAGAGGGGTGGACACCAGAGGATCTACAATGGCGTGTCGTGCGGTAATCGGGATTTCTTGGGGAAGGGCTTGCGGAAAATCCAACCGTAACCGCGCCCACGGCAACGTGGGAGCTTGAGCAAAGTGACAATTCGGAAACCGAATTTCTAAATCGTGAACAGAGGGCGGCCTTGTCACCCGAGAAACCTCAATAAAGCCAAAACAAGATCCCTGCTCGTGAACAATTCTGGGCGAACACTCAAACGCCCGTTGTAAAAAAATTTCCGAGGAGCTTATTCCCTTAAGAGCAATCCAATGCGTGGTGACGCTGTCCATACGCCTTCCATTTCAATACACGTGGCTTTAAATCAATCCCAACATCCAAGCGCCCCTGCACCATAAAAAACGGAGTGGGGGATGATGACTCCATGATCCACAGCGAGTTGCTCTTCTTGGCCCAAAATCGGATTCTCTTTAACGTAATGTCTTGGTCACGTCTCCCAAGAATCTCCCGATCAAATACCACCCAACGAAACGCTCGCGATAAAAACAACTCCCGGAACTGATCCAACACCAGAGAAGGCGTCTGTTGCGGTCGAATCACCTCTGAAGCATGTTGCGACGTACCATCTGTCTCCACAAATAGCACCTGAGCCAAGGGAAACTGATGCTGAGCTAAACCCAACACCGACCAAGGTTCAGATTTGCGCATCACCAAAGCCGCCGCTAAATCGGAATTCCGATCAAGGGCAGATTTTAAATGATGCGCAAGCCATCGTCGTCGTCCTGGGCCTAAAAGCTCTAAGGATTGAATGCTTAAGCTCTCAAACTGAAACTTATCCGTGAAATCGATGCGCATACTGCCGTATCGTCCCCACTAAAACGCCTTGAATTTCAAACCGATCCTCAGGAAAAACAGATACAACAGGAAAGGATGGATTTGCGGGATGGAGTTCTGCAAGAAGACGGGCCACCCCAATCTCTTCAGACTCTAAATCCCTTACCCTACTTCTGATGCCGGCCTCGTTTACCTCTGGTCTTACCCATCGCAAGGTCTTGAGTGTTGCCTCCCCGTTCAAAAGTGCCGCCACCACATCTCCAGATCGGGGCTGGGACTCTCTCACTAAAACAACATAATCACCGGGCAAAATCCCTAAATCTTTCATCGACTCCCCGCTCACTTGCAGGGCAAATAACCGATCCCTCCATTTCTGATGCACAAAAAATGACTGTGGCAACTCCAAATGGCGGTTTTGCTCGTAGACCTCAATCGGAAATCCCGCTGCAATAACTCCACGCAATGGGATTTGTTCTCCCTTCAGGGACGAAGATTGAATTAACGATAAGGGACGAAGTCCCCGAGGCTCATCCTGGCGCTGAATAAATCCTTTAGCCTCAAGGACTTCGATGTGTTGTTGAATCGTTGCAGGAGAACGTAACCCTAAACCCTCAGCGATTTCTCGACGTGAAGGGAGGATTCCATGCTGGCTAAGATAGGATTCAATCCATTCGAGAACACGCTTTTGTTTGGGAGTTAACCTGTGCAAATCCACCTGATTAGAGTACCGAACAAAAACCGAACAGTCACGGAAAAAGTAAAAAAAAAGCCCCGACCCGCGAGGAATCAGGACTCGGAAAGAATCTCGATGGCGGCTTCCAGCGGGATGGATTTTTCAGCAGATCCCCCGCCACCTTCTTGATTAGGGTCTACACCAACTTTGGCCAAATCTGCATCGGAGTCCTTTTCGGCCGAATGGGGACCGAGGGTACGGACATAATGCGCCAAGGCCCAACGGTCCTCTGAAGGTAAACTCCCGAACGCAGGCATGGTATTCAAACCTTTGGTGAGCGTCCCAAAAATCTGAGAGCCTTTACGTCCATTTTTCCAGCCTTCACCCACAGTAAAATTTCTCGGCTTAGGGTTCAATCCAGCCGCCGCAGGGCCGTTACCCGCGCCCCCATCACCGTGACAACTGGTACACTGCGCCGCAAACAACCCCTTGCCATGGGCAATAATCTCAGGCGATTCGATCCAAGGTTTGCTGAATTTAGAAGGCCCGGCGGCCTGCAGTTCTGCTGGGATAATTTGCCCTTTAACGTACACATCCCCACGGGTTAAAAGATCCCCAAACGTGAGGATAAAAAAGATCAACATGAACAAGAGAGACGTGCTGAAGATAACGGTGTTTTCCCGATTTTCATATTTAAGACCCATGAAAATAGAGCAAACGATAACGGCTTTCACCGAAGCAACAAACATGGCAACAGGAAAGTTGAGCACCCCCAAATCCACTCGAGCAATGGCGACTGTTATGACGGTAAGACTGAGGAGCGCCAAAATGGTCTTCAGCGCCGTGGAGTCTGAAAGCACATGGTGATGACCTTCATGATGATCGTGATGTGACATAGTATTCTCTCTTTCTTAGCTCACCAGATAAAGGAGCGGGAATAAGTAAATCCAAACCAAATCCACGAAGTGCCAATAAAGCCCTAACATCTCCACGGGAGTAAAATAATTAGGACCGAACTCATTGCGGGAGGCGCGCTTCATGATCCAAAGAATCAAACCCATCCCGATAAGAACATGGAGTCCGTGAATTCCGGTCATTACAAAATACACAGAAAAAAACAAGCCCACTTTATCCACGCTCAAAAGGTCTTTAAAAGAGAACAACGAACCGGGAAGCAAACCCTCGTGGATTTTGTGCGAATACTCCATGTACTTCACACACATGAATATGCCGGCACAAATAAACGTAGCCAGCAAGAAGCTCACGACCTTTTGAGCTTGGCCCCTCTGTGCAGCAGATACCGCACGGGCCATGGTCCAAGAACTGATCAACAACACAACCGTATTGAGACCTCCCATTTTCCAATCCAGCTCATGGTGAGCCGCTGCCACCATCTCAGGATAAAAAACGCGTAAGATCGCATAAGCCAAAAACAGTCCCGAGAAGAATAACACCTCTGTAACCAGAAAAATCCACATTCCCTGTTTACACGCTTCAAACTCTTCGCGCCCATTTTTAAAATGATGGGCGTGCTGGCGTTGCCCGGCCACCGAAGTTGTTGATCCCATGATCTTCCCCTTTTTCTTTCTCGTTCACCGTTAGATTAAAAACTAAACCGCACCATTTACGCCCATGAGCGCTTTTTCCCCTACATACTCGTAAGGCCCTTCAGTAACCACAGGGTCATTGGTAAAGTTTTCGTGTGGAGGAGGAGAAGGCGTTTGCCATTCGAGCGTGAGCGCACCCCAAGGGTTGTTCCCCGCCTTTACTCCAGACTTGAGCGCCGACCATAAATTGTAAGCCACCACCAAGAAACCCAGAAGAATGAACCAAGACCCTACGGTTGAGAGACGATTGAGCGTCTCAAACTGAGGGAGGTAATCCGCATAGCGGCGTGGCATTCCCAGCGCCCCCAAAATAAACTGAGGGAAAAAAGTCACGTTAAATCCAATATTGATGATCAGGGCCGCCCATGTCGCGGTGGATTCCTTATACATTTTCCCTGTAAACTTAGGGAACCAATAATGAAGTCCTGCCATGAAACCCAAAAGCGTACCCCCCACCATGACGTAGTGAAAATGCGCCACCACGAAGTAAGTGTCGGTGAGATGAACATCCAAAGATACCGTGGCTAAGAACATCCCTGTTAATCCACCTATAGTAAACACAATCAAAAATCCATAGACATAAAGCATAGGAGCATCAAAGCGCAAAGATCCTTTGTACAGTGTCCCCAACCAAGAGAACACCTTCACACCCGTAGGGATAGCCACAAACATGGTGAGCAAGGAAAACACGTAGTTCGCAAATGCAGACTGCCCCGAAACAAACATGTGGTGACCCCAAACAATAAACGACACCAGAGCGATCCCAAATGTAGCTGCAGCAATAGCCTTGTAACCAAATATAGGCTTGCGTGAAAACACTGGAATAACCTCTGAAATCACGCCCATTGCAGGAAGGACCATGATGTACACGGCAGGGTGCGAATAAAACCAAAAAAAGTGTTGAAACAACACCGGATCACCGCCCAGCTTGGGGTCAAAAATCCCAATCCCCAACGTACGTTCAAGGATCAGTAAAAAGAGAGTAATCGCCAGAACGGGCGTAGCAAGAATTTGAATGATTGACGTGGCATAAAGCGCCCAAACAAACAGCGGCAAACGATCCCAAGACAGGCCAGGGGCCCGAAGCTTGTGCACGGTAACAATAAAATTTAATCCGGTCAAAATCGAAGAGAATCCCATAATAAAAGCGCCCATCAACACCCAAGCAGCGCTGGTATTGGTGCGGATAGAATAGGGAGTATAAAATGTCCAGCCCGTGTCTACGCCATTCATGAATAGAGTAGATGCGGCAACAAGCGCGCCCGTCATGTAAACATAATAAGACGCCAAATTCCACCGAGGAAACGCGACATCCTTAGCACCGACCATCATCGGGAGGACAAAGTTTCCAATAGCAGCCGGAATCAACGGGATAATGACCATAAACACCATAATGGCGCCATGGTAAGTAAATGCCTGGTTGTATTTGTCCTGGCTCATGAACTGCATACCCGGCGCTAAAAGCTCCAAGCGCACTAACAGCGCAAAAATACCCCCGACCAAGAAGAAAAACAGGATCGAAAAAAGGTACATGATCCCGATTCGCTTATGATCCAAAGTCTTGAGCCACGACATAATGCCCTGCGAATGATTGATGTAGTTATCACCATGTTGAACTGTTGAGGTAGCCATGATTATTGTCCTCTCGTCATTATTTCAAAGTTTTCAAATATTCGACCACTTCGGCAACTTGAGCGTCATTCAGTAAGCCCTTATAGACAGGCATTTGCCCCTTAGGATAGCCCACTACCGTTTGTGAATTCGGCTCATAAATTGACTTCATGATATAGGTGTCGTCCGCAAGAACCTCCACCTCTTTATCGCCCTCAAGCACTTTACGTTTAGTCCCATAAAGACCTTTGTAGCTTGGGCCTACCCCTTTAACTCCATCAGAGGAATGGCATGCTACACATCCCTGTGACTGGACCAATTTTTTCCCTTTTTCGGCAAGACTAATTTGACCCGACGTTGGGTTTTCTCCTGGTTTTTTTACGCCTTCGCCCAACTGGTTTGCCCGGAATCCGGGGAAAGTAGGATCCGCAGGAAGAGCATCAACATCAATTTTGTCGCCCTTCAAAAACTTGAGCCAGTCCGTCTCCTTAAGCGCAACCAAACGCCCCAACATGCCCGAATGCGCGGTACCACAATATTCGGTACAAAAAATTTGATGCAACCCCTCGTGCTTAGCTTCAAACCAAATGGAAGAATACATTCCGGGAACAACATCGGATTTAACGCGAAAATTTGGAATAAAAAACGAATGCAACACGTCTTCTGAAGACATGATGAGTTTGACCGGCTTATTCACCGGAACAAATAAATCCCCGATGGTGTTTGAACCATTCGGGTACACAAACTGCCACAGCCACTGCTTCCCAACAACACGGATTTCAATGGCGTCTGAGGGAGCTGTAATCATTTTTTTGTAAACGTTCCAACCCCAGAAAAACAAAACCATGACCAGAATAGTAGGAATAACCGTCCATACGACTTCTAAACCCGTATGTCCCTCGATGTAGGTAGGACGAACGCCTTTACGCTTTTTGTACTTGACCGCGAACACAACCATCGCAACAACAATGCCTACAAAAAAGAATAACGAGAGAGCGAGCAACCAGTAATACAACTCATCCCATTCCGTTGCGATATCCGTACCCGCAATGGGGATAGTTGCCGAAAAACCAGGCACCGACCTTACGGCTCCGATCACCGCTGAAAACACCATGAAGTATTTCAATTTTAACCCCTTAAAAAGGTTCATCGTTTTACCCTTTCTCGCTTAAACA
>JAIXVT010000238.1 GCA_027482725.1 Pseudomonadota bacterium
AAAAATAAAAAATTTAAGCCAAAAATCAGTATCGACACGCGCCACCCAGAAACCGCGCGCTATGCCCTTGATCACGGTGCGGACATCATCAATGATGTCGGCGGACTGACCCATCCAGACATGCTTACTCTTCTCAGAGAGCGTGATTTTACTTATGTTTTAATGCATAGCCTCAGTGTACCGGCAGACCCCAAGCGGATTCTGCCTGAAAACATTGATCCTGTTTTAGAGATTAAAGCATGGCTCACTACCAAGCTTGAACAGCTCCATTCTGCAGGAATTGATCTTGATCGAATTATCTTTGATCCCGGAATCGGCTTTGGAAAAACTCAAGAACAGTCTTTAACACTCCTAAAAAGAATACGAGATTTTTATACGATTCCCGTAAGAGTACTCGTTGGGCATTCAAGAAAATCATTTTTGTCACCGTTTTTTGGAGATGATGTCTCCCAGCGTGATGCCGCGACTCTCGCCTTGTCTCTGAATCTTGCTCAAAATGGGGTTGATATTCTAAGGGTTCACGATATCGAATCGCACACTACCGCGCTGAAGCTCAATAAGGAGTTCAAATCATGAAAAACGCATCACCTTTGATGATTTATCCCATTACTACACGTATTTTTAAGTCGGGAGAAAGTCTTACAGATTTTATTGTCGATCATGTGGAGTTATCACACGTCAAAGAATCGATGATGATCGCAGTAACCTCAAAAATCGTGAGTTTGGCCGAAACTAGGCTGATCAGTAAAACAACTACTACAAAATCAAAGCTCATCGACCAGGAAGCGGATTACAATTTTGGGGAAGTAGCGTACGGGTGTTACCTTACGGTAAAAGAGGGATTATTTATTCCCTCAGCTGGGATTGATGAGTCTAACTCCGAAAACGATCACTATATTCTTTATCCAAAGAATCCTTTCTTGAGTGCCAAAACGCTTTGGGACGAGTTACGACAACGCTGGGGGATTCAGAAGCTTGGGGTGCTACTTACCGATTCCCACACCACCCCACTCCGAAAAGGCGTGACAGGGATTTCCCTAGCTCACTGGGGATTTTCTGGGCTAAACGATCTGATCGGTAAACCCGATCTTTTTGGCCGGAAAATGAAAATGACTACAGTCAATGCAGCCGATGCGTTGGCTTGTGCGGCTACATTACTCATGGGCGAAGCAAATGAATGCCGGCCGTTGGCGTTGATTCAAACGGATCAGGTGGAGTTTAAGGACCACATTGATCCCCACGAACTTAAAATGCCGCTTGAGCAGGATTTGTATTTTCCGTTTTTCAAGTCGAGCCTTGGACATAAATAAGAAAACGCTACAGGGATTCATTAGACTTCTAACTTATTTTCCTGCGGATGAACCAAGAGGGAACAGATGCTAACATCCCAAAAATCATACAAAAAATCACAGTATTTATCGGAATATTCGAAAAGTGGAGATAGGAAGCAATAAACGGAACTTTAAAGATAAGGAGATTTGAAAAAAAGAGCAGTGTAATTGTAATACCCAATCTTCGCGTAAAGATAGGAGGTGTTTCAAGAAGCACAAAGCCAATGTTTCCAAAAAGGACTGTTGCTACAGCTATCGTTCTTCTTTTTTCGATCGTCAGTTTTTCGTTCAGCATAAAAAGCCCCAATGCTATTAAGCTCACCAATATTCCTGAAATCACGGATGTTATCACCTTTTTTTTATGAATTATCTCGCTATTCGCTTTCGTTACCGAACCGCTTAAGTTCTCAAAAGTAAAGGCAGATACCGGGTGGACAATCAATTCCAACAGAACGATATGAATAGGCATCAAGAGTTCTCCCATTTTAAAAATAGGTGGGAAAAAAGACAAAAAAACCACGGGGACATGAAAAGCGATCAGGTAAGAAAAGCTCTTACCTAAATTAGAAAAAATCCTTCTTCCCTCAGAAATGGCATCGACTACCCCATTGAAATCACTTTGAGTTAAGACCATTTTTGCCGTACCACGAGCCGCATCCGTGGCATGCTCTCCCATGCTGATCCCAATATCAGCGATTTGCATCGCTGGAGCATCATTCACGCCGTCTCCGATCATCGCAACAACCATTCCGTCGTTTTTTAAAGATCGGACCAAATCGTACTTTTGCTCTGGGCTAACTCTGGAAAAAATTTTTCCCCGGCGGAAAGCATCTTTTCTCTGATCCTCCGTAAGTTTCATCAGGGCGGATCCCGTATAAAGGGAGTCACGAGAATAAACTATTCCCAACTGGTCTGCGACGGATCGAGCCGTAAACGGATGATCGCCCGTCACAATCTTTATCGACACGCCTCCGGCTTGACAAGCGGCAATCGCCTTACGTGCCGACGCACGGACCGGATCACTAAAGGCCATAATCCCCAAAAAATTCAACCCAGATTCGTCCCTAATGCGGTTCCCTGAAATCTCTGATGTTTTCCCGGCAAGCCCGAGCAATCGAAGCCCACGAGATGACAGACGCTCAGATAGCTCAATAATTTTTGATTTTACATCAGCCGAATCCAAGCAATGTGCCAAGACTCCTTCAATAGCCCCTTTCATCGCAACCCGCGTCTCCCCATCGGCATTTCTCCACGCATGTGACATATGCTTGCCATCTGATTCGAATTCATAATCGTACACAAGTTGCCAAGATCGAATTTCCATATTGCCGGGAGCCTTCTCCATGATCGCAACTTCCATGGCATCTACAACAACGGGCTCACAGGCTAAAATCGCGAATTTCCAACATTGATCTAGGTTTTGAATAGGAAAAGAAATCATCTCATCCAATTGAAACTTTCCCTCGGTGAGTGTCCCAGTTTTGTCGGTGCAAATCACGTCCACCGAACCCAGTGTTTCGACGCTGGGAAGTGCTTTTACGAGGACCCCGTTTTTTGCCAGTCTCCATGCCCCCAGGCTTAAGTAGAGAGTGAATACGAGTGGAAACTCTTCGGGCACGGATGCCATTCCGAACGTCAAGGCTACAAGAAAAGAATCTAAAAGAGGTTTTCCGCGGGTCCATTCTAAAAAAAACAAAGCAACAACAAGTACACCAGCGATCTTTAGAACTTGAACAACCAAATGATTTATTTTCTTTTGCAAAGGACTCTTACCATCATCGTTAGACTTTAAAAGTTCGATGACTTTACCGAATTTTGTATGGATACCTGTACTGCTGACTCGAAAAACAGCTCTTCCTGTCAGGACCAATGTTCCCGCAAAAATCTCACTTTTATCTCCCTTAGAAACAGGAATGGACTCTCCGGTGAGCATTGCCTCGCTTATACTTAAATTTGACGAAGAATGGAGAAATCCATCGGCCGGAATGGTTTGTCCCTGCTCTAGTGCGACCCAATCTTGAGGAACAAGGTCTTGAATGTGAATTTCTTTTAAGGTTCCATCTCTAAATACTTTTGTCGTCGCCTGAAAAGTTCGCTTAAAAGCATTTAATGCCCTTTCGGCTCTCCACTCTAAAAAAACATCAATTGCACTTACGGGAATAAATGCAATCAACATGATCACCGCATCCTTTTTTTCTCCCAGAAAAAAATAGATGAAGGCTAAAGCCAGGATCATCAATCCCATCGGATCCTTAAATACTCTGAAGTACCCCAAAAAACCGGAACCAAACGAAGATAAAGGAACCTCATTTTTTCCAAATTTTTTTCGCAGAGCCACGACTTCGACGTGGGTAAGGCCTTGGAGGGTTTCTTTTGGACGATTTAATGGAGTGCTCATAGTTTTCTCCTCCAAAAGAAACCAGAGGTGAGTTTCCCCGTCATGAAGGTAGCCCTATTTATTGCGGAACCCCCCGTGCGGGTCAATCCTCACTAACCCTACTTGGAATGTTGAACAAAGCCGGTTTCAGCGATTTATAGCCAACTCTCAATTATTTTGATGGATCAGACAAAGAGAGACTACGTTGTGGCGATTGGATTTAAAAACCGCCAACGCTCACCAGAATACAAAACTTAATATAAAATAACGTAATGAAAGCCGGACGTAATGATCCCTGTCCCTGCGGTAGCGGCCTAAAATTAAAAAAGTGCTGCCTAAAAGAGGCTTTGCCTGAAACGACAGACCTCCTTTGGAATCAACTCAACGCCATTGATCGTGATTTTGTGGATAAGCTGATGAAGCACGCCATCAGCACCTACGGCAAAGTGTCCATGGACGAAGCTTGGGAAGAGTTTTGGCTTTCGGATCCGAAAGAGCCCATCTCCCCAAACTCCCCCGCACTCCAGCTGTTTATGCCGTTTTTTTTGTACCATTGGACCCCGGACATCGATTCCAAGGTCACCCCTACAGCTCCACGGAATACCTCGATCGCGCAGGATTATTTAGAAAAACGCGGGGGATTTTTGAGTCCGTTGGAAAAACGGTATCTGATTCAGTGTTTAAACACCCATTTTAGTTTTTATGAGGTTCTGTCGGTAGCCCCCGGCCAAGGACTAACGGTCCGGGACATTTTACTTGGCGCAGAGGTTAACATCAGCGAACGATCTGCATCGAAACACCTTGGAATCGGGGATATTCTTTTTGCAAAGGTAACGGCTATTGACCATGTTGCAACGCTGGCCGCTACCTCTTGGTTTGTTATTCCCCCAACCCATAAAATTCACATCGTTATGTTAAGGAATCTCCTGAAAAAAAATGCAGAAAAATCAGGAGAACCCCTGAACTCAGAATTCTTAACCGAGTTTGATATCGAACTCCGGGAACTTTTCTTTGATCTCCATCACGCCACCACTGCCCCGCCGATACTCACCAACACCGATGGCGACCCCCTAGTCTTCCATACCATCACTTACACGATTGATTCCGCACAACTGGCGTGGGATCAACTCAAACACCTTTCTGTAAATGTAAGCGAAGAGCAGGTGCTCTCTACAGCGGAGTTTGACGATCGGGGCGGGCTTAAAAAAGTGAGCTTTACATGGGGAAAAAAAGGAACCCAAAAGAAAGCGCTTGGTGGCACTATTCTCGCGCACATTCATGTGAATGACGACATGCTTACGATTGAGGTCAATTCTGTTAAACGTGCAAAAAAAATGAGAAAAGAAATTGAAAAACAACTGGGAGAGCATGCGTCTTACGTAAATACCGTGACGAAAACAGCACAAGAGTCTCTCCAAGAGAAACCCGACCTTCAAACCCGAGACCCAAGCACGATTCAAACCGAAACCGAAGAACTCATGAAAAATCCCGAGGTTCGGGCGCAGGTAGAACTCCTTGCAAAAAAACATTGGGACAATTGGTACCGTGAGCCCATACCCGCATTAGGTAACCTCACCCCCCTGCAAGCCACAAAAACAGAGGATGGGCGGGAGCTTTTAGAAAGCCTTCTCAATGACTACGAGAGGAAATCTGATCCTCAGCAAGGACCATTTCGGCCGGATATAACTGCAATCCGAAAAAAGCTGGGGCTAAAAAGTTAGGGCTAGGTCGTGGACTACATCCAGTGTTGGCGATAATCCTTTGCATACTGCTCAAAGGAAATGGGAGATCGTCCAGTAAGGACTTCAACGTGCGGTGTAATGCGCTCGGAATAACCCTCTTTAAAAAAGCCTAAAATCATAATCAAAAACTCCGAATAATCTTGAGGCAAACCCGCGCTCAAAAGATTTTTTAACATCGCTTCAGAGGGAATATCTTGAAAAACAATTGTTTTTCCGGCCACCCGTGACAAGATCACTGCAACTTGATCATGATCTAAACTTTCTGCTCCGGTTAAATCAAAGTCTTTATTGGAATGCTGATCAGTAGTCAGCAGCTCTGCCGCCACCGCTGCAATGTCACGGGCATCAATAAAGCTCCCCTTGGCTTTCGCGACAGGTAAAAATATTTTACCTTCACCGCGTATGCCTTGAATCCAGTAGCTATTGAAATTTTGCATAAACCAGTTGGGACGAATAACGTTGAACGCCAATCCCGACTTTTCCAAAAACACTTCTACTTTCCTCATCGGAGATGCTTCATTGGCATTTGCCCCCATTGCCGTCATGAGCACCACTTTTTTCAAGTGTTGTTTTTTTGCCTCTTCAATTAGGGGAATAAGCAGCTTGTCTTGGTGGGTATAACCTGGAGGTGATAAGAGAAAAACCTTATCGATCCCCACGAATGCAGACTCCAAACCCTCTTTGGTCACCAAATTGAGATGCACCTGATCTGATGCAAGATCTTTTTTATGGGTTGCACGAATCACCTGACGCCCTTTTTGTTTTAACAGGGTTACAAGCTCAGTTCCTACGCTTCCGCTGGCACCAATGACTAAAATTCGTTCCATAACTATTCTCCTTATAGAGTGATCTATGCGCTAAAAGCACGCCTTTGAAGGGTTACGCGTCCATAAATGATGTCCAATGCTACTACTTATTGGGCCGTTTCACAGCTTAAAACACCCGATCCCAAATGCGCTCAATCCAAGGCTTTTTAGGCTTAATCGTCCGCAAAGGAGGGTACTCGGGACGTGGCTTAGGTTTAACAGTGACACCCGTACGGTTTGAATTGCCGTAGGTTTGCATCAAGGCATTTGTCCATGCCCAAATCAAATCATAGTGAGGATCTACTCGATAATGAATTCCATCTCCAGGTCCATCGGGATACTGGGTAAGGTCTTGCACGGGTATCACATCGCAAACCCCCTGAAGTCCGGAGATCAGCGCTGCTTCGATTTGGTTCAAAAGCTGTCGTGAATACGGTCTAACACCGGGAGGCCCACTCCAGATGCAGTTTTTTAGGCCATTTTGCGTGGCAGTGAGAATCACTTCCTTGATTTGTCTTAAATGCTCAGGCAGCTGCTCTACCCGACGTTCGGGCCCGTAGTTTGTAGCAAGCACGACCATCAGGGTTTCGGGCCGATGCAGTTCTAATAGCCCCTTTAAAAGTGGGGTGTTTCCGCTTGGCCCACGTACTCCATTATAGAGGTACCCACACGTCGTAGGCTTTCCTGTTAACCAATGTTCTAGAGTAGATCCGCAGCTCCCGTAAAGAGTTGCAATTTGTTTCCTAGAATCAAATTGCGATTTTAGTTCTGTTCCAACCGGGCCCACCAAGTGGGAATCCCCAATAACTAAGGTGTTTGAGTACGCAAAATTCTGACCCACAATCCCAAGCATCAATAGAAAAAATTTCATGGAGCAAAGGCTAACAATAAATGGATAAAGCTTACAAAGCTTTTTTAAACACTAAATGTTGACAATTGGTTAACGCAATTTGTTTTAACCCTGTACAGGTTACAACTTTTATTGTTAAAAACTTCATCCGAGGAAGAAAATAAATGAAAACACTATTTATTGCAGTAATGGGATTAATCACACTGGATTCGGCATTGGCTCAATATGTCCTACGCCCCGGTCAATCCATAAATATCGGAGGCACCACTGTGAGCTGTGGAGGAAGAACACCAGGACAGCCGGGAGGAGGATTTCCGGGCGGTGGCTTTCCGGGAAATCCACCGAGTCCGGTTACCGCGTGTTCTGTGGTGAGCAGCATGGAGACGATGCATCTTTTTAAAACGTACACGACATCAGAAAATGCGATCAACGGATGCTTGATTCATACCAACGGATTGGGGCGCTACTGGCTTCAAAAGTACGGCATGATGGCATCAGGCTACTTCCAAAGCCCCCCGTCACGGCCCCAACATGACCCATCGGCAGCGACGGAGGCATTTAAACAGCTTGTTTGCAGCGGATATTGCGACTACTAGAGTTTGAAGCGGGCAGGGAATTTTCCCTGCCCGCTTCATTAAAGGCTCAACCTTAAAATTCTCAAGCCATCCCGACCAAAGCTGGCCATGACCCATCCTTCGCGGATGCGCACATGGTTTGCACTACCCGGAGTTTTAAACTGCGCTCGAGCCAGCGTCCCGTTCAAGCGCCCATCAGAGAACTGAGTAAAAATCAGCCCTTCTTCACCATTTGCAAGCACAATTCCATCATCAGAAAACCAGTCCAGTCCATTAGGTGTTCCTGGAAAATAGTCCTCATCGTGAGTCATTGGGTCTAAGGAAAATCGCAGCCCATCTGATACGGCATTACGATTAAAAACAGCAAGCCGACCAACGGCATGGGTGGCCACATTCTCTCCACGTACCGCAAAACGCGCTGGGGCCTGGAGCGTTCGGTACGAAAACCAAGACCGTGATTCGTGACGAAATCCAAAACGATCAAAAAGCCCGATGTAAACATCGCGCTCTGAACCTTGGGCCAAGGTAATGGCCCCTTCATCAGAGCCAAGCACAGCGGTACCGTTAGCCAGTCCGAATAAAAACTCAGCCTCTGCAAACATCACCTGCTCTAAAGGTATCCGCCATAGGCCACCCGTATCTCCCGTCATAATCCACAGATAGAGCCGATCCACGGACAGTGATGTGGTAACAAATCCGCCTTTACTCATTTTAATGTCACGCATGACCTTGGGATAAAAAGGATCGGTAACGTTTACAATCCTCACAATCGCCCGATCCGCTTCTGATGCGCCCCCCAGTGCCAAATAGTTTTGTCCTTCTGCCGAAAATCGCGCAATTTCTG
>JAIXVT010000080.1 GCA_027482725.1 Pseudomonadota bacterium
GCTGCGCATACGCCGCAAGCGTCAGTCCCACCGCACCGGCTCCGTAAATAAAAACAGGGAGTTTTGTCTGAGTCTTTGATTCCACAGCCTCCAAGATTAGCGCATAATGAAATCCCTGTGTCGGATAACCCTTGGCCCACGCATCATCAAAAACGTTTAGTTCTTGCACCTATGGAAGGCGTGACCGATGCCCACCTGCGCAACCTGATTGGGCGCATGGGTATTTTTGATTACGGCGTGACGGAATTTTTCCGGGTCACCGATCACCCCATCCCCGTGCATGTGTTTGAGCGCGATTTCCCAGAAGGGAAAAACGGCGGCGTCACCGAAAGCGGCCTGCCCATACAAGTGCAAATTTTAGGCGGAAATGCCGAACGCATGGGACAAAGTGCGCTCAACGCCATCCGTGCGGGTGCGCGTGCGGTAGACATTAATTTTGGTTGTCCGGCGCCCACAGTGAACCGCAATGACGGGGGCGCGACATTATTAAAATACCCCGAGCGTATTGAACAAATTATCGCAGCCGTGCGTGCGGCGGTCCCAGTCGAATTCCCTGTATCTGCAAAATTACGGTTAGGCTTTGATGACCCCAGCGTGATCGATCACAACGCCAAACGCGCTGAAGCCGGGGGTGCCAACTGGATTACCATTCACGGACGCACCAAATTGCAAGGCTACACTCCACCCGCGTATTGGGAACCGATTGGGCGAGTGCGACGTGCGCTTACTATTCCCGTGATCGCAAATGGGGAGATTTGGAATGTCGATGAACTTAAAAAATGTATCGCGCAATCAGGCTGTGATCACTTTATGATGGGACGCACTTTTTTGGCAAATCCTGGAGAAGCGCAACAGGTGCGTGGGTTTTTAAATTTATCCGAAAAATCGCGCACTTTAGCTATTCCCACAACTGCAATGGGCGCAGATTGGTTGCCAGTATTTGAACTGATGCAAGACCGCATCCGAAAAATAAAAATGTGGTCGCGCTACATTGCTACAAGACAAGACCCAGAATGGTGGGAACCCTTGAAAAAATGCCAAACTTGGGAAGAAATGAAGTCTCTGCTTGGTCCAACTCTTTAGAGCGCCCGATAATGTCTTGAGCGAATTTTTTCTTTACCGCAGGGTCGCCGTTATAGCGCTCCAAAGCGCCTGCGTAGTCCTCATACTTTTTGGGAACTACACCATGCTGAGCGACATAAAGCTTGAGCAGAATTGCGCCCAATGCCAATGAAAACTCGGAATCTTTTGATGCTTTCACCCGCCAAGACTTAATACTTTCGGGCGAATTTAAATTTTCAGGGAGGGATGCGATCACACGTTTAGAGCACTGCTTAACCAACTGAAACAACGCGGGCTGACGGCGCGCCGAATCCGCATGCAGACGCTCCTGAATTTCTTTGAGCGCCGGAGTCGTCATCTGCGACAAACCCCGCGCACCCCGCTCGGACCGCGCATCGGTTCTAAATTCTGATTCGCGCCAAATCATCGAAATGAATACCAACGGATCAATCCCCAGACATCGAGGAGTTTCTACCAAGTGATGAATCAACTGAATGCGTTTTTCTACAGGGACCGTCTCTGGTGAAGCTTGCTCAAGCGCGTGTCGGGCCTTGGCCAAAAGCTCGATGCGGGAATAAGAACGAATCCCTAGCACTTGGCCCAAGATGGCGAACTTATCGCTGAACAATTGCGCCTGAGCCAGAGACGTCGTCGGAGCCCAAAGCGCGGATACTGCAAAAATCATCACTACAAACACAACCCTCTTATTTTACCTCAGGATTTAAAGACGAACTCAAAAAACACCTCAAATAAAATTAATTTCATTAAAATTATCGCCAACTCAAATATAACGGATCACTGATAAACTAATTTAATTTACAAAATCAACTCTTTAAGTTACGTTGCGTGCCAAGGAGACTCCCAATGTCAATATCGATTCAATTCAGGCGCCGCGCCCTGTTTTCTGTATTTGCCATGATTGCCGGTATCACCCAAGGCTCAGGGGCCTTGGCCCAATCCGAGCAGATCGTGACCATAGATGCCCAACTTAAAACCGTTCAATTGGTCAACAGCCAGTTTGAACCCGTGTTTGAAACACGGCAGGAACCCGATACCTGCTACCGAGACGAAGTCCAAGGCACCAAACAAGAGTGCCGCACGGTCTGGGACCAACGGTGCTATACAGAAACCTTTCCGTCATGCACATCCATTACCCGGAGAGAATGTTCCACCCAGAATCAATGCACCACCGTGCCCGACCAAGTCTGCAATTCCAATGGTTGCACCACCGTGCCCAGACGCGTATGCCAACCCGCAACAGTCTGCCGGAACGTGCCCGATCAAGTGTGCCACACCCAAACTCGCAACCGCTGCGTAAACGAACCTCGTACCGTATGTAATCAGGTCCCTAACGTCGTGCGTGTACCTTACGCATGCACCCGCCCGGTACAAGTTCAAGTGGGCCAACGCCTGGTCATGAAAACGGTGGCAAATCTTAATCTCGCGTTTCGCTATGCGGACGGAACTGGCCCCAATCGCGATCAGTTTAAAATTGCCCTTCCCCCGCAAGGCGAACCGCTGCTGAATTCTGAGAGCACCGCAGACCGATACATCTACAGCTCAAGAATCCTGCGCAAGTCGGTACGCGCCGTTTCCGGAGACGAACAGATCGTGGATTATGATATCGAAGTGATCGGAACACCCATCAGCATTTTTGGAAACGTTTCGGCAGGACGCATCGATGGAATCCGCTTGTTTTCGGATCGAGTAGAATTCGTTACCCCCGGACTGAATCTCCAAAGTGTTCCTGCAAAGGTCCGTATTGAACTTGTACGGAATCCACGGATCGGCGGAGATACCACCCTGATCGATCGCGAAATTGCCTCAAGAACCTTGGTAGTTCGGGGCGATACCGTGGTGGTTCCTTTCCAACCTTACGGGGTCGAGCCCTTAAAAGACCGACGATTCATCGTGCGGGTGGGTATACAGATCGATGAATCAACACTTGGAAAATCAATCATCAACGGGCGCGTACTTAGCGGACTGAATCGCGCTCCAATCACAGGAGAATTCAAGGGAAATCCCGAATAACAAGTCAACGATAACCCTTGTTCAAATCCAAAAATAACTTTGGGAAACCCCGTGGATACTTTCTGCGGGGTTTTTTATTCTTACGAAACCCCCTAAACTTTAAATCGTGAATGACCGGGTGTTTCTACTGAAAAAATTTCCTCTCAAAGAACGTGATCAAGTTGCGGTTGTTTTAGGGGAAGCTTCCGGAAAAATCACCCTGCTCGGCAAAAATTCGGTGCAGTCCAAACGATTCGGTAACGCTTTCCAACCGTTTCAACTTTTTTCTGTCGATCTGCCTGAAAAAACGATTCGCCTCCAAGACTACGGAGAATCGGCATTGCATTTGGTTCTGGGCGCCCAAGTGGAACGCACGTTCCCAACAATTTCACGGTCACTTGTAAAAATGGCGACTGGCTCTGTCCTCAATGAAACGGTTTTGCGGGCAGTCCCGGAACAACGCGAATCAAGCGAGCTTTTTAAACTGTACGCCAACGCAATTACCGCAGTCGATGAAACCGATGAACGTGCGTGCCTGCAAACGCTGATCGCTTTTTTATTGAAGCTCACTCAATGGCTGGGAGTTCAACCCACCATGACCGCGTGTGGAAGTTGTGGAGTACCGGTATCCGAACTCCCTTCCAGGGGGCTAGGCGCTTATGCAGACTACAAAGTAGCGCAATGGAAATGCTCGTCATGTTTTTCTGCGCAACCGTTTGCCGGGGGCGAACCTATAGACGTGGATTTGATTTTTGACTTTTGCCTGGGGCTTGCTCATCCGATTCGTCGTTTGGAATTTAAGTCAGAACCTGCTGCACAAATTCGTGGATTACAGTTTTTAGAAACTCACTATCAGTTCCATGTTCAAGGATTTGATCGAGAACCCATCAGGTCTTTGGGATTTTTTCGAGAATGTTATTCACTATGATCGTGAATGCCTCTGGATTTTTGTGATCGATCTGAAACACCTGGGCACAACCAGCGGCACGCCCTGCATCGAGGTCGGTATCGCGATCACCGATCATGTAACTTCTTGCCACATCGATATCATATTTTTTTGCGGCCGCAGTGATCAAAAGTGGCTTGGGTTTTCGGCATTCACAAAAATCATGCGGATGATGCGGACAAATTTCAAAATGGTCAATTTTAACTTTTGCCTCAAGGATGAGCAATTCATTGAGCCGATCATTTACTGATTTGAGTTGATCCCAAGTAATATGCCCTCGGGCGACTCCACTTTGATTGCTCACTACAATCAAAAGAAACCCTGCATCTTTAAGTCGATAGAGTCCTTGTGCCACCCCGGGATAAAGCTCCACTTGTGCGGGCTGACTGATGTATCCGGGATCTTTGTTTAGGGTTTCGTCTCGGTCTAAAAAAACAGCGCGGTTTTGTGGGCTCACTCTGCAACCAGTTTACGCCAGTGTGATAGCCTGAAGCTACGCCTATGTTCGCCCTACAATCATTATCATTGTGTTGGCCCTTATTACGCCCCTATCGGAGTTGGTTGTTTTTTTCCCTCGTCATGGCCATACCGTTAGCGGCATTGCGCGCGGGCCCCGTACCGCTGATCAAATATTTGGTTGATGATCTGCTGGTTAAAAAAGATGCGAACTCTCTTTGGATTTTACCCGCTGCTGTGATCGGGTTATACGCGCTGAACTTGGTGATCCGTTTTGCGCATTACTACGCCATCCGGATTGTTGTCGTGGGAATTGGCCAGTCTTTGCGCGAACGGGTGTATGGACACTTAACCCGGTTATCTGTGGATTATTTCTCCGAACAAAAAACGGGCGTCCTCATGTCGCGAGTGATTCAAGATCCCGCTACTGTGGAAAATGGAATTTCTGCGTTTAACGTCGTCGTTCGCGAGCCGATTACATTTGTCGCCCTACTGGGTTACGCACTTTATACCAATTGGCATCTGACCGTTTTGACATTTGTCATTGCTCCAATGTTGGCGTGGGTGTTTTCGTGGGCCGGAAAACTCATCAAATCGCGCATTCATCAAGTCCAAGAAAAAAATGGCGAAGCAATGGCGACATTACAGGAAACCATTGCGGGTGCGCGCGTGGTGCATTTGTTTAATCTACACCGCTGGATGGGGGAAAGATTTTCCAAGGACTTGACCGAAGTTTCACGACTTCTGCTCAAGATTTCCAAGGTTGAAGAGTTGTCTCACCCCTTGGTGGAATTGATCACATCATTTGCAATCGCAATCATTTTGTATTTTGGCGGATCATTGGTGTTATCAGGGGAAATGACCTCGGGCGATTTGGTGGCTTTCTTTGCCGCGTTCGGGATGATGATCAACCCGATACGGATGTTGACGGATATCAATAACAAACTCCATTCGTCGGCAGCAGCGTTGGACCGGATCAACGAATTTTTATCGTGGAAACCCCGAGTAACGACGCGGGCATCTTGCGCAGGGTTTGATGGCACGTTTTCCGAAGTGCGATTTGAGTCAGTAGGATTTGCGTATCCGGATCAGCCCGATCGACCTGTGCTTCAGAACGTTTCGTTTGTATTGCCCAAAGGAAAATGTGTGGCGTTGGTTGGAGCCAGCGGCTCAGGGAAAAGTTCCATTGCCCAGTTGGTTGCGCGATTGTATGACGTGACTTCGGGGCGCATTTTGGTAGATGGCATTGACCTGCGAGACATTGATGTAGATTCTTGGCGGAACTCCATGGCGTTTGTGAGCCAAGATGTTTTTTTGTTTCATGATACGATCCATGCAAACATTGCGCTCGGAGCGATTGGTTTGGAGACCGGAGACGTTGGCGCGCGCGATAGTTTTAGCGGATGGGGTACTCACCACGCGGGGATAAACGCGGGTCCTGCGTCGGAATCAGAGCACGGTGGCGAATTCGGAGGCCATATTCCCCCGTTGATGAATGGAATCGGAACTGAAGCGTCGGGCACGGCAGAATATGTTCATCGAAAAAACGGGATCGGATTATCGGATACGGACCGGTCCGGCGGAAACTTGATTACGCGAATTCGTGAAGCTTCACGGCGAGCAAATGCTTTGGACTACATCGAGCGATTACCGAATGGGTTTAATACCGAGATCGGTGATCGTGGAGTGAAACTGTCCGGCGGCGAACGACAACGTTTATCCATCGCACGAGCATTTTTACGAGATGCACCGTTATTGGTTTTGGATGAGGCGACTTCGAACTTAGATAATGAATCCGAACGGAAAGTCCAAGCCTCGTTGGACGAATTGATGAAGAACCGCACCACACTGGTGATCGCACATCGCCTGAGCACCATCCGCAACGCCGACC
>JAIXVT010000186.1 GCA_027482725.1 Pseudomonadota bacterium
CCCAAAGCGGTGATCTCGAATCCCACTTTGGAGCGCTGATCTAGCCTGACTTTACCGGACACGGTTACCGCAGATTCTTGGGTGAGTGTTTCAAAGGATTCAAAGCTTTCGTCACTGCATTCCCCTTTAACAAACACACATTGCACAATGCCTGATCCATCGCGCAGCTGGAGGAATTTGATTTTTCCACTGGAGCGCTTGGCTTGAACCCAGCCTTCTAATTGGATTTCTTTTTCCGCGTACGTACTGAGGGATCGTGCGATTTGGGCAATGCGTGTGTGTTTCATAACGTGATCTCTGAAATAAGCTAAAAACGATTCAAGAATTCCGCAAAGGTTCGAACAAAAATTCCGCTCGCTCCCTTACGGGGGTTGTAGGGATAGATGCCCAAATCATTTGCCGTATTGGCCATATCCACATGAACCCATGGGGTGTTTCCGGGGATGAATTGTTTCATGAAAATTGCGCCACGTATGGTGCCACCAAAGGAATCGTTAGCAGAGTTCATGAAATCTGCGGTCGCTGAGCGCAAGTCTTCGATGTAATCGTCCCAAAGGGGTAATCGCCACAAACGTTCCTCGGTGCTTTCGGATGCTTCGGAGATGGCACGGTAGGCGTCTTCGTCCGTTGCAAAAACTGCGCTCGCAAATTTTCCCAAAGCGATTCCACACGCGCCGGTCAAGGTTGCAGCATCGACGATTACGTCCGGCTTATAGTCTCCTGCCAGGTCTAAAGCATCAGCTAAGATCAAACGCCCTTCGGCATCCGTGTTGATGATCTCCACGGTTTTGCCGTTGCGCGCTTGAATGATGTTGCCGGGCTGAGTGGCGCGTCCGCTCGGCATGTTTTCGGTAAAGGCCAAAATGGTGATCAAGTGATGGGGTGATCCTCGGCGAGCCGCAAGGAGCGTTGAGCCAAACAACGTCGCTGCTCCGGTCATGTCGTGCTTCATTTCTTCCATGCGCAGGCCCGGCTTTAACGAAATCCCGCCGGAATCAAAAGTGATCCCTTTTCCAACAAAAGCCACCTTTTTTGCCGATTTTTTTGCTGCTGCCTGGGGTGCGACTTCAAGCACCACAACATAACCTTCGCGGTCAGATCCATTGCCTACTGAGAGGTATAAATCCATGCCCTCTTTTTTTTTTTTTTTTTCGTTCAAGAGCTTGCATTTGATGCCATATTTTTTGGCAAGAGTGGAAATGGTTTTAGCGTAGTATTCCGGGGTGCCGTGGTTGGATGGCTCGTTGGAAAAATCACGCGTGGTGAAAATACAATCGATCGTAATCAATACATCTTCCAGAATTCCCGGAAGTTCTTGCGCAAATTTTTTATGATCACAGAGCACCGCTACCGACTTTAAAGCGCGGTCTGCGCCCGGTTTGGATTTGTGCTTGGTAAACGTGTAGGACGCTAGGTAAAAGCCCTCTAAAAATGCGCGCAATGCGGATTCGCGGTGGACCTCTCCGACAGCACTGATCAGCGAATCTGCGGAGATCACAACGGAGCTGAATTTTTCCGCCGCACATTTTGCATAGGCATGCGCACCGGATTGCCGAGCCTTTTCTGGTGCGAATTGATTCTGAGCTCCCAATCCCACAACGACTACAGCGTCACGGTCGGTACGGGAAACATGGACGGTTTTGGCCGCACCCTGAATCACGTCCTCTTTGATTAGCTGAGCCACCATGGGGCCAAACTTTGTTCCAAACGCTGGCGGGGTGGATTCTGTACCTTTAACCTTTTGACCGTCCTGCGCGGTAAACATCACCAGCGCGCCTTTGGGCGATTTCGGGTTTAGAGTTAAAGAGATCAGGTCGTGAATAAAGTCCTTTGGTTTCATTAAGGAGTCCTTTCGTGATGATGTCGTTGCATTATACTACTTAAGGCGGAGAAAAATCGAGCATGGTTCGTGGCAATTCAGGACATAGAGTTAGGCGTATCGATCGGTATGTGTTCAAAGAAGTTTTAAGTCCGTTCGTTGGAGGGGTTGCCTTTATTGCGTTTGTGTTTCTGATGTTTCAAATTTTGCGGCTCGCCGAGTTTTTTATTGTGAATGGTGCGCCGTTAAGTCAGCTCATTCCATTGATGGGCTTTTTATCGATGTCGTTTCTCCCCTTGGGGTTGCCCATTGCGTTTCTGACAGGAATTTTGATCGCGTTTGGGAGATTCTCCACGGACAGCGAAATTGTGGCGATGAAGGCCACGGGAATGAGTTTGCCCCGAATTGCGGCTCCCGTGATGGTGTTGGCCATGGGCGTAGCGATGCTGTCCTTGATGCTCAACTTGGAATGGGTTCCTTATGCCGAAACCTCAGCGCGCCGAATCCTGCTAAAAATAGGGAATTCCAAGCTCGCAAGCTCTTTTCAGGAGGGGACGTTTTCCCGGGGGTTGGGATCACTTTTGATGTTCGCAGAGAAAGTGAATAACAAAACAGGGCGGATGGAGCGGGTTTTCATTTTTGACGAACGCGACGCCAAGCACCCCGTGACGGTGATCGCAAAAGACGGCGAGATCATTCGCATTCAAGACGGGGAAGATGATGTCTCCGGCTTGGTCATGAACCTTCAAAAGGGGAGCATTCACCAAAGCGAAACAGCAAGTGATTCGTACAATAAAATCGATTACGAAAACTACCAGATCTACATCGATACCCCTCAAAGCAATTCTGCTTTAACGTACAAACCGAAAATGATGGGGGTCGGTGCTCTTTTGGAAAAGCGTGATGCGGAGTTGGTGGGAACTCCGGGGTGGCTCGAACTGAATACTGAGTTTTGGAGACGGATTGCAACGGCCTTTGCCCCGCTGATGTTTGTTTTGTTGGGCATTGGGGTGGGAACCGTGCGAACGCGTGGAGCACGGTTTGGAGTCATGTTGGTTGCCGTGGTGGTGTCTGCGGTTTATTGGCAGATGCAGGTTTCGGCGATATGGCTTGGGAACTCCGGACGGTTGTCGGCTCCTTTGGCGTTGCAGCTCCCCAACCTGATCATGGGGGGGCTGGGGGCTATTTTTTTTAAAAGGGCTTCTTGGTAACCCAAAAACGTCCAAAATCTATCGAAAATGCCGAGAATTTGATGGAGTTTCCAAAAAAGTGTCGAAAATCCCCTGAAAAATGTGGGTTTTGTGGATAAGTCTGCCGTTGGGCGATGAAACAGCGCTTAAAAGGGAAAATAATCCAATGATTTCAAGTATTTGTGCTTGGTGGATAACTTGCGTTTTTTGGTGGATAACTTGGTCAGTAAAACGAAAACCATCTAAGGTGATCTAAGGTTAAGGCATCGGCGTGACTAAGCCCTGGTGATCTACCTTAAATTGGCGGTGGGGAAGGGCGGAAAACGTACCGCCGGTGCCCAGTTTAAACCGTAACTTCTCGGGTTCGGAAGTTTTGATCCAAAGTCCCTTTTCGGCTTTAACTGCAAGGTAGCGACCTTTTCGGAGCAGGATAGACGATTTTTCTTGTTGATCGGACTGGTAGTGGATGACCACGTCTTCTAAGGCCTCCAATTGGATTTTGGCATGAACTTGGTCAGGCTTAAGGTCATCGCCTTTGTGTAAAGGGTCAGAAGATTCGGGTTTAGGCGGGTTAACGGGTGTTCCCGGCACGGTTTGCACCACCGCTGGAGCGACCACCACTTGTGGTGGGGTAGGACCCACGCTCGGTCCCGACCCGACCTGAGGAGGTATCGCCACACTTGGGGAAACGGGTTTGGTGGGCTGGGGTTTTACGTCGTTAACCTCAGCCGGGCTGGGGTTCCCCTCTTTAAGAGTGGGCGGAGCTTCGATGTCATTTGCACCCACACCCGTGGGAGTCGTTGTTTCCACGGCCAGTTCTTTATGTTTTTCACCCCGCTTTTTGTTAGCGGGTTTAAAGAAAAACAACACTAAGCCCACAAACACGACGCCAAGCACCCCGGCGATAATCACTCCCCGTTTGTTTTGCTCATTTTCCCCCGGTTCAAAGGCATAGCCTTCCATACCCTGGGAGCGCGAAGGTCTTTCTTTGAACTTCGCTTCAAGAAACTCATGAAAATCCAAAAGCATTTGTTGGGAATCCATGCCTAGGGTTTTCGCATAGGTGACCAAAAAACCTCGGGCAAAGGTCCGTGCCGGTAGATGGGCGTAATCGTCACGCTCAAGGGCATCCAGAATCTTGGTATGAATTTTGGTTTGAGCAGAAATTTGTTCCAGTGAGAAGCCTTGGGATTCTCGACTCGATTTCAAAATACTTCCCGGAGAAGAAGGGTTTCCAAATGCGTTCATTGGAGTGATTTCAGTTGATGTCGGGCTTGCTCAGCTTCCGATGAGTGGGGGAACAGGCTTTCGACTTCTTTGAGTTTCAAAATAGCCTCCTGTTTTTGGTTAAGTTTCAATAAGGCGTGGGACAACGATAAATGCGCTTCGATTAATTTGGAACAGTTCAGTTTGGTTGCGGATTCGAAATCTTTTTTTGCCAGCTCCCATGCGTTCCCCGTTGCATAGATTTTCCCCCGAAAGTACGCCGCCAAACAGGACTGGGGAGATGCGCTATCAGCGATTTCGGATAGAATTTTTTTTGCGTCCTGGGGTTTATTCTTTTTCAAATGCAGTTGGCTTAGATTGATCTTGGATACGTCGGAGTCCGGGTTCTTGAGGTCAAAAGCCGCTTCGGTCAAAAGGCGTTCAGCACGCGTCAGTTGTCCTTGTTCCATCAGCAGTCTACCGACCATGTTTTTTACCCCATTGTTTTGGGGCGAATTTTTTAGGGCGATTTCTGCAAATTCAAGCGCGGGGACAGGTTGGTCTTTTTGCGAATAGGCCAAAGCCTTTAAGTAGTACGGTTCGTAGCGTTTGGGGTCGCGTTCGATAGCCGTATCTGCGTGCGTAAGGGCTTCGGCGATATCGCCTTCAGATAGGGCTTGGGAAGCTAAATCAATGTAGGTGTCGGCTTGTTTGGAGATCGGGTCGGAACTTGGTGATTTTTTGGACGAACTGCATCCTGTTAACAGTTGAGAGGTAGCCAAAAAAATACCCACAGCACAGAGCAGGGTTCGGAATTCCATAAAAAAAGTTTCACAAAGCGATCGTGGAGAGTCAACTCGGGAGACGGATCAGGTCGGGGATTTTTGTAACACAGCCAAGGCTTCGACATGGGGAGTTTGGGGGAACAGGTCCAAAACGGCTACTTTTTGGAGGATAAACCCCCGTTTGATGATCCTGCCCACGTCTCGGGCAAAAGCGTCAGGATCGCAACCAATGTGAATCCATCGGAAAATCTGGGCTTTTTTGTTGAATTCAAACAACTGCGGGAGGTCCTGTTCCATCCCAGCGCGTGGTGGGTCGGTGATTAGGGTTAAGGGACGGGATCCCAAAGCATCCAAGTGACGCCCTTTGACCCAATCCCCCACGGGACTTTTGATCGACGTGTATTTTTCGGTATTTTTGCTCTGATCCACGGAAAGATCGACACAGGTGGTGTGGGAAAACTGGGGGTGAATGTCCCAAGATAAATTCCC
>JAIXVT010000042.1 GCA_027482725.1 Pseudomonadota bacterium
ACAACCCCCTTCGGCCCGAAACGATTTCGCCAAAGGACCCAGAGGGCGGACACCCCCAGCATCATCGAAAAATCGAGGTTGAATTGTCCCGGCCATCCCAACCGTTGGATGTCGCCAAAAAACACCGCCAAAAGGTCCCATCCTTGGCTCTGTCCTACAAAAAGCGTATAGACCAACAACACAACGACCTGCACAGCGATCCAAATTTTGAAAAATTTCATAACTCCTCCTTATTTTTTGATATTCGAAAATTCGACCCAATTTAATAACTGCCCCCAAAGATTTCACCTGCAACCCCAATCCTCACTCCTAACTCATGAGAATCAAAGGATTAATCCCCCAAAACACAGGCAATTTCCGCAGCAATTTTCGCAACCTCCGGACAACCAACACCATTTCCCAGCAGGACTATGGGTTTCGACAGATCAAACTCTACCCCAGGTGAAATCTTTGGGGGCGCTTATAGAAACGGGTAGAGCACCACTGGCACCCTACCCGTCACTCAAATAGAACTCATCTTAGTCGGAATTACAGCTTCGCGATCAACGGCGCGATCAGCAGGCTCACCACCGACATCACCTTAATCAGAATCGCCACACCGGGACCTGAAGTGTCTTTAAACGGATCGCCCACCATGTCGCCGACCACGGCAGCTTTGTGCGTATCACCGCCCTTGGCGTGACCCGGAATATACCCCTTCTCAATGTACTTTTTGGCATTATCCCAAGCACCACCGGCATTAGCCATGTACAACGACATGGTCGCGCCCACGGTCAACGCTCCGGCAAGCACTCCCGCCAATCCGGCTGCACCCATAAACCAACCCACCACAACAGGAGCAAGCACCGCGATCATTCCCGGTAAAATCATTTCTCGTAACGCCGCAGCTGTTGCGATATCCACAATTTTTTTCGGTTCTGGATCAGCTTTAAGCTCCATTAATCCCGGGATCTCTTTAAACTGTCGGCGGATTTCTTCGACAATTGCACCCGCAGCACGCCCTACGGCAAGCATCGTGGTTGATCCCACCAAAAACGGTAAAATGGATCCGATCAAAAGTCCGATCAGAATATTGGGCTCATTGAGCGCCAAGCTAATCGGTGCCATTCCTGCCGCTCCACGTACGTGGTTCACTTCCATCGTAAACGCCGAAAATAGCGCAAGGACGGTCAAAATCGCAGACCCAATCGCAAAGCCTTTTCCAATCGCAGCAGTGGTATTCCCTACGGCATCCAGCTCGTCGGTGATGGCGCGAACGTCTTTACCCAGTCCTGCCATTTCTGAAATCCCGCCTGCGTTGTCCGAAATCGGTCCATAAGCATCCACGGTCATGACAACGGCTGTTCCGCCCAACATGCCCACGGCAGACAACGCGATTCCGTAGAGTCCCAAATACTTATTAGACAAATAAGCCACTAATGCAACCACAAGCATTGGAATTGCAGTGCTCTCCATACCCACCGCCAAACCTTGAATAAGGTTGGTGCCCGCTCCCGTTTTCGCGGCATTAGCGATACGCGCCACTGGAGTAGAACTGGTGTAGTAATCCGTAACCAAACCAATGATTGCACCACCGACTGCACCGATAAACAACACACCGGTTACCGCTTGAGTCACGCCCAAAGACGCTAAAACACCGTATGAAACCACGGCTAAAAGAACAGGAGGCAAAATCAGCGATAATCGCAATACTTTTGCGGGATCCATGTTTTTAAGCGCGCGCGCGATAAAAATACACAGGATGCTTACCCCCAACCCTAAAGCTGAGAGCACCAAAGGCAACCCGATGGCCACAATCTTATTGAGTGTGGCATCTCCCGTGGTCGATTCGATCAAAGCGGGAATCTCTGTTTGTGTCGCTGTAATTGCAATCGCCATCGCAGCAACGATGGCAGCAATCATGGATTCGTAAATGTCAGCGCCCATTCCGGCCACATCACCCACGTTATCGCCCACGTTATCGGCAACGACACCGGGGTTACGGGGGTCGTCTTCAGGAATACCTTCAATCACTTTACCCGCAATGTCGGAGCCCACATCGGCGGCCTTGGTGTAAATCCCGCCACCAATCCGGGCAAACAAGGCGATAGACGAAGCCCCCACCGCAAACGAATGCAGGATAGAGCTGACTTCGGCATCGTTTTGAAACTTCAGATAAAGTGCGCCAAGCCCGATCAACCCAAGGCCCGCAACACAAAGTCCCATGACCGCTCCCCCGTCAAGTGCGGTCAAAAGAGCCGCAGCGCGTGATCCGGTACGAGCAGCTTCGGTGGTTCGAACGTTGGCGTAAGTTGCAGCTTTCATTCCAAGGAAGCCAGCCAAGAGGGATAAAAACGCTCCGGCCAAAAATGCCCAACCTGAGGTCCAACCCAAACTGAGGCCCACAGCAACGAATACGACCGCGGCGTATATTCCCAGCACCTTATATTGTCGGTTTAAGTAAGCCGACGCACCTTCACGGATGTAGCCTGCGATACGCCGCATGACATCGTTCCCATCGGGGAGCGCTTTTACACGGAAGTAAAAGAATGCAGCGATCACAAGTCCTAACACCCCCAAATAAATCGGGGATTGCATCCACATCTCCCAAGAGGGAATGCCTATCGCCGCAGTAGACGCGACCGTTGCGTTTAAGTCTGTTGTATCCATGACAATGATTCTCCTTAAATCTGTAAATTTTAGGCTAAAAAGGGCTGAACTGTTGTTAGAGAGGTAGATTGAAATAAAAACAAGGGTTTGTAAACTCGGTTCAAATGATAAACATTTTATATTTAATTTTTTTGGGAATCAAAATTCCGTGTTTTCCACAAGGGGAAACCGTTGACACTCCCGTCCAGATAAGGCACACCTAATAGTCTATGTACG
>JAIXVT010000148.1 GCA_027482725.1 Pseudomonadota bacterium
ATTCCCATAGCTCCAGAAAAACGAATATCTATTTTATCGGTGAGTCTAAGCGTCAATCGCGCCCCCACAGGTAATCCCAGAAAATTTTCATAACCGTATGCATCGGTTGAATCTTTAAGGGTTCGGAAAAAAACACCTCCTGTTAACTCAAAGCGAAACACAGAAGGGGAAGAAAAGAGAGAGTACCCGAGCTTTGAATCACTCGAAATGGCACTCAAACTTGCATCTCCAGCAGAACCCGTGGAATACCCTATATCGGCATACACCGAAGCACCGGAAAATATGTCCACTTGCTCATAAATTCCTAAAACACTGGCCATTATCGGACTCACCGAATCTTGATCCGTCTGAGAGAGAGACAATGGTCCTGCGCTTAAGGCTATAGATAAACGCTTAGGTCTGCCATACTCGAACCAAAGCTCCCGTGTTGCCTTGAGCTGTTGTCGAACGGTATTAATAGCCGACGATAGATCAATATTCTCTACCGTCTCCTTGCCATAAAGATCTCTACAAAATAATTGATACGATGCCCCTCGTTGAACATCGTTTAAATAGATTTCTGCAGCAGTCTCAAAGTCTCCAGATCTCCGATCAAAACTCAGCCAATCTTCGTTAAATCGAACGCCCCCCCCCCGTTTGGGATCTATTCTACCCCGTATCTTAACAGAAACGGTTTGATTGATATCCTCCACCCAACGCGTCTCGCCCAAGGAAAGAGGCTCCACTGTGATGAGCGGTTCCGCCTTAACTTTGGTTAAAATCAGTATTCCAGCCAACCCAACAAACAAAGACTTTAGCCCAAAAGAATACGCCATCACCAATCCCCAAGAGCCTGAGCACTGGAAAATGAACTCGAAAGACCACGAATCTGGCCCTTCACTCGGATATATAGTCTGTCTTTAGACTTTCTATCAAAAACGAATGGATCTTGAGCTGAAATCTGACTACGAAACTGAACTCGATCAAAGTCTTTGTCTGCACTCAATTCGATAAGAAAACTCTCGTATTTTACGGGTGCACCAAATCCAATGCCATCTTTTCCAGACACAATAGCAGGAACAGGCAAAGACGAATCGATTCTGCGTCTTTCGGTTGATTTTTCGACCCCTTGCTTATTGGTGGCAACCATCTGGTACGTTGCTGAGTCACAACTTAAAAAATCTAAATCAGGAATTTTAATAAAAAAACTCTGATCAGAGGATTTTATCAGCTCAGGGAGGTAAGTTTTTTCCCGACAGTAGAGCTTTGCTGTTACGGTATTTGCCGAATCCGTAGCAAATCCCACCGACCAACCCAATGATCCCTGATTCTCGGAAAGCACCGGAATTTCGGACTGAACTTGGACTAGAGGAGGACGATAATCGCTTACCTCGAAGACTCCTTTTTTCGAATCTATTGACTCAAACGCTAAACCAAACCAATCCACATCAAACGAATAAGCTCCTGGATCAAGACCATCTAAAACAAAAACATACTCGTTCTTTGAAGACTCTACGAGCTTTGTTCCCAGGTAAACCACACCACTGCGATCATTTTTTACCTGTAGTCGAAGGCTCCCTTCGGGACCGACTGCTCGGATGATCACGGCCTTTTTCATTGAAAATCTCTGATTTTTATCAGCATCTCCAACACCGATTTCAAAGTATTGAGGCTTAACGGGTTTTGCTTCAATTCGAGTAATGGTCGCCTCTGTCGGCGGGGACTTGGTTTCTATAGGCTCGGTCGTGGGGGCCGACAAAACAATTGTACCACCCGAATGATTGACCGTCATTGGAACAACAAGCGTCTTGGCCTGAATTGAACCTTGAACAACATTGACCCCGTATTTTTTTGCGCCCCATCCGGAACTATCATCAATTTGGACTTCGATCAGGGTGCCTGGAGCAAGTTCGATAACGTTACCATTTTCAAGCTGTAGTTCAGCCGATGCCGAGTCTGTAGTCCAAACCCGGGATCCATTCGAAACCGACTTTTTTCCCTCTACGGTTTCAAAAGTTGTTAACTTCCCTGACTTTACCAACACCGATCCCTTAACCTGGGCGACAGCTCCCACTTCAACATCATCAGTCCCGCCGCCAAACACAAAATTTACGATGTTCTGTTTAAACAACGGAACCAAACCACCAACTATGATCAGAGAAACCCCGAGTAGCGATGTTGCCCTTTTTTTTGCAACGATCATGACGCTTTCTCCGAAGGGTGAATACGAATAAAGCCGAACGTAACATCATCGTCTGGTCGAACATCTCCCCGATGCAGAGCGATCATCTCTCTGACCTTGACTCCGATGTCTGGAGTTTTTGCTGAAAAGAGATCCTCTAGTTTTTGCCTTAGTATTTTTTTTCTGAGTAACACACCTTCAGAGTTTTTCAAATCGGTAAGACCATCGGTGTACGCAAATAAAGCATCATTTTTATCAAATGACTCACGTTGCAGCATTTCGCTTGACCAACTTAACTCTATAGATTCGCCCAACCGGGGTCCCATAGCTCCAAGAACCCGTGTGCCCGTACCGTCCCCTTTTAGAATCAACGGAAACGGATGCCCCATGTTTGAATAGAATAAATCGCCAGAAAAGCGATCAATAACACATGCAAAAACAGTGGCGTATTGTTCTCCCTTAGAGACTGAGTACACCGCAGTATTCATTCCTTTCAAAAAACTCTCTAAAAAATTGGGGTCATCGAAGTTGATGATCAATCTTAACGCCGTTGAAAAATAAGATTGTATTGCGGCCGTAACCAAGGCGCTTCCCGCTCCGTGTCCGGTCACATCGGCAATGACAAATAAAAGTTTATTTCCCCGAACCTCCGACTGCCACCAATCGCCGCCACATTCTACGGCAGATTCATAGTGGCTTTCCACTCGAAACGCTCCATGATCGATCTCATTCGGAGGAATCATTGTAGCCTGGATTAAAGATGCCGTTTTTAACTCTTGCTCAATTCTGACTTTTTCGCGTTCGGTTTGAATGAGGTCCCGAATCTTGCGTGCCATTTCATTTAAGGTATCGGAAAGCTCAAGGGACTCGGAGTTTCCGTCTGCCCGTATGTTCAAATCAAAGTCACCCTGACCGACTCTACGCGCTCCATCAATCAAAACAGCAAATGGTCTGGATAATCCCTCCGCAAACCGTATCGCTATTAAAAGGGTTACTCCGGCGATCAGCAGAATCAACGAGATCAAATCGAGAGAAAGTGCAAAAACCCCACGTAATACCGCACCATCATCAACCCAACGCAAGAGCCAAAACCCCTGAGGGGATTGATGCACAAATGCCGTGTAGTTTTTTCCCTGATCTTCAAATGGGACGGTTAAATCGTTCAGTCTCAGTTCTTTAACTTTTTTGATCAAAGGCTCGGGAAGCACATCACTTAGGAGTTTAACTACCGTTTGATCTGGAGCGATCAGACCAATAAATCCCTGAGAATGATTACTCTGAACCCAGTCTTGAACATTTGCCGTTGCAATGATTCTAAACTGACCCCGAACACTTGGATCGGAGACCGTTTTTAAATAGACAAGCGCAGGAAAATTCTGACTTGGATCCACCGACCAACCTTCGCGAACAGGAATAGCCGTAGTCAACTTCTTCTGGTTACTTTGAAGACTCACCCAAGGCACCCACCTGCCGTCAGATCCATCCCTTTTGTAAACCAAAACTCTCTCCAAATTCGGTGCCGTATCAAGGACCTGTTGAACTCCGAGCAAAGGAGCGTTCTGGGCAGCACCGGTTTTTTGTGATTCTAAAAGCAACCGAGACATTGACCCTACGGCACGCTCTACCGCAAATAGACGTAACTCCAAACCTCGAGCATCCCGTTCGGTAGAGGTAAGGAGGGTTTCTAAACCCTCCCGTTTTTTCTCGTGGATCAACGCACGACTGAGGTAAGTGGTTAAGACAACAAGAAGCGCACCGGATAGAATAAGGAGTGCAAAACGAATCTTATCTTGAATGGAAGGAAGTTTTTTTAGAGGGATAACGCGCGACAACATAGGATCGGCATCCGTGCCCATATAAATCAAGGATACCGAAGTCTAAACCGCAAAAAAGAAAAAAATAATGACTCTGGGTTATTTCGGGTCCTGGGTTCTCCCCTTTTCATGGACCGTCATTTTAATCTCAAATTTGATCTCATTTTTCCTGAGAAACTCCGTCATAAACTGGACAGGGTCAACACGAGACGACACCTTCTCAAATACCTCTTTTGACAAATTCTCTATAAAATCTTTCCGGAGCGTTTTAGTTGAATCTAGCAATGAAGATAAAAACTCTTTGGGAAGTTTAAATTCTTGCGAAAGTCCTTTAAGAGCCTCTTCTGTTAAAAAAAATGCTCCA
>JAIXVT010000081.1 GCA_027482725.1 Pseudomonadota bacterium
ACATAATTTTTTTCTACAAACTGAAGCACGCGACTAAACAACTCAATATCCTTGTAGCGGTCTTGAGATAAGGGCGGCACAGACGGAGCCGCGCTTGTATTAAATCCTAAAAGCACTAAAAAAAAATTAAGGTTCATTTCAACCACCTCACGGGATCTAGGGCAACATTGTTTCCAGTTCGCAATTCAAACTCCAAAACGCCTTGACGATCTACTTTTCCCAGAACATCACCACGGGACACCGGATCGTTTACCCGCTTTTCGAATTCTTTAAGGCCCGAGTACACGGTAAAAACTTCACCGGTATGCTCTACAATCATTAACTTTCCACGCTGTGGGAGTGACCCCACAAACTGAACCTTACCCTCTAACGGTGCGGTCACCTTTGCTGAAAGCACGAGTGCATCCGCTTGGATAGAAATTCCCTTGTGGAACACACGCAGCCCAGAGGCTTCCATTTGTGATCCGAATCCCTTGATCACGGTACCCGACATGGGCCAATCCAAACTTTTAGGCTTAAGCGCAATCATCGGAGATCCAACGGGAAGTTTTTCAGAAGTGTGACCCGCTCCCGATGTATTTTCCGCCCGCCGCTTTTGCCGCTCTTTTGTCTCTTGGTCAATTCGCAATTTCATTTGACCGATCATTTTTTCAATTTCTATCTCCGTTGACTTCAAATTCTGATAAGCACGTAGCTGTTGCTGATGCTCAACACGTTTTTCTGAAGCGATTTCTTCTCTCATTTTTTTATGAAACTCGATAAGATTCTCCTGCTCTTTCAAGTCAGACATCAAGTTTTCAATCTGTTGTTTCTCTTGTTCGATACGGAACTCAAGCTCGGTGACATCCCAATAATCTGCGGTGAGCGCCTCTAACTCAGAGAGCTTCTTTTGGGTTACGCCCCGAAGCGCAATCCCTTTGACCCTTTCCACGGATTCATCTCCAAAACCGTGAATCAAAATCCCTTGTTGATACAAATGGGTGGGCAACCATTTTTTTAAATGAATCCGGAGGTGGACCCGGGCTTTTTCCATCCGATCTTCAAGATCACGCTTCCTAAAAAGCAGCTGATCCAGCATTCCTTGCAAATCCTTCAGACGACGCTGTGTTAATGCCCTTTCTCGGAGCTGGAGTGCCTGAAGTTGTTTAAGTTGCTTGACCTGAAACTCCGCATTTTTTTGAACATCCTTATCGGCAACCATCTGGGTTTCTATTTTGACTCTTTCTTGCCTCACACGAGACAGCTGATCACCCAATCCCGATTCTGCCTGAGCCCTTGCGCCCCCTTGCGTGCCCAAAAAAGTAAAAAAACAAAGCCAAAAAACCACTTTCCCTGGCTTACGCCCCATGAGGATTTCCTCGCCGAGAAAACACCCAGAACGAAAAGCCTAGCCCAGTGGTGATTAAAATCGCCCAGAAAATGGGGAAATCAAAGCTTTGGGTCAGGCTCAAGGCTCCGAGCAAATTTTGTCCCTTAAGAAACGTGGATTGAAGAACGATCCATTCCGCAAAAGCCAAGCCAAGAGACACGGTAGTCATCATCCAACCTGGGGCAGCTAAAGCTGCGATCTGTTGCGATGCTGCCCAACCCCATAAGGATAGGTTTCTCTGCACTGCCCATAAATCCGAACGAATCAATTGAGACAACATAAAGACGACCATAAAAAGGATTCCTAAAAGAGCAAATCCCGCGAGATTCACACCCCAGCCTAAACGCTGAAAAAGGTGCTTAAGCTGAGACTGATGCGAATCAAATACCGAAACCTTCCCCACCCCATCTAAAGACTTCAGCGCTTCAATCTGGGATTCGTCGATCACGCCCTCTACGATAAACACACGGGGCAAAAGGCGTTCGCCTTCCGTTCCCATGGATTGAATCATCTGGAAAAACTCGGGGTCCATCGTCTCGGTTTTTGTGAGGACTGTTTTTGGATCCAATTCTTCCACCTGAACGGAGTCTTGGGCCTTTAACTCATTGAGGTGATTTCGGGTCGCATCCCCTGTGGACTCAGGTTTGATCTGAACCGCAACCCACCGGGATCGCTCTGAAAACTTAACCGTGCGGCTCACCTCGGACGAAATCGAAAACACGACCCAACTCAACAAAATGAGTTGGGTCATTGCGAAAATCGCAGAAACATAGAGTAACGGATGTTTACGGAAAGGAACCAGCGAAAGGGCCACCGATAAGAATGCAGACGTTTTCATAAGCGGTCCTCCACTTTAAATTGTCCTTCTTTGAGAACAGCGCACCGCTTTCTCAATCGGCGTACCATCTCTAAATCATGAGTCGCCAACAAGACCGCAGTGCCTTGGGCCTGCTGCTTCATAAACAAGTCCATAACCTTCCACGTCATTTCAAAATCTTGAGCCCCCGTGGGTTCATCGGCGATTAAAATTTCACTTTTTCGGGACAAGGCTCGGAGGATCGCAACCCTTTGCTTTTCTCCTCCAGACAACGTGACCACCCGCTTATCCAACAAAGGACGCAACATCAGGGTATTCAAATAAGATTCCCAAAGTTCCTGAGGCGTTCGATCTGATAACCGCAAAGGATGCCAAACGATTTCGACATGTTGACGAATGGTAAGCTCAGGAATGAGTCCCAAATCCTGGGGAATAAATGCGATTTTTCGATTCCATTCTTTTTCGGGAAACTGGGGTAAAACGACCTGACCCGACGAGGGCGATTCGGATCGAGCCAAACACCGAAGAAGGGAGCTTTTTCCCGCTCCAGACCCGCCAAGAATGTAGAGAAACTCCCCACCAGCAAGGTCAAAGTTAACCTCGGACCAAACATTTTGACCTGGGGAGTAATGCTTGGAGAGATTCTGAACCGCTAAAACCATGGACGATTTCGAAGACGCTCCGCCTAAAGCTCCAGCCGGCTTATAGCCTTCTCC
>JAIXVT010000247.1 GCA_027482725.1 Pseudomonadota bacterium
AAGGATGAGGCGGCTCGCCTGAGGTCAGAGTTCGCTCCTCAGCGGGATTCTGTTCTCCGGACAGATCGTTTTTTGATATTGAAGCGTGGTCTAAAATAAAAAGGAAGCAAACCCCATGGATCGATCTTTGTTGGAAGCAGAGGCAGGCCTTTCTGGATTTTTAGAGCGTACTCGGCTCGTCAAAAATATCGAGAAAATCCCAGGAGATGCAAGCACTCGACGCTACTATCGGATTCTCACGCAAGGCGGCGAGAGTTTGATTTGTATGGTAATGGAGTCATTTACCGAGCACGGGGAACAACTTCCCTTCTTGGCGGTTCAAAAGCATTTGGTTAAAAACGGAATTTTGGTACCTAGGGTTTTAGATTTCGATGCAACACAGGGATTTATTCTTCTCGAAGACTTGGGGGATGTGACGTTATTGCGTGCGCTTCAAACTGTAGACGAAGCGACGACCGAATTCTGTTGGTTTGATCGGGCATTAAAAGCGATAGCCGAAATGCACGCGCGCACAGGGCCCGGTTTTGGCCCGGACCTTCCCGGATTTCACCAGAGGTTTGATGTGGATAAACTCATGTGGGAAATCAACTTCACCATTGAGCATTTTTACCAAAAGCACTTGAATCGATCGATCCCAGATTTTGAAATGTCCGTGATAAAAAAAGGGTTTGAACGGATTTGTACCGAACTGCAGTCCGAACATTTTGTTTTTACTCATCGCGACTATCACTCGCGGAATTTAATGGTCAAAGATCAAACCCTCTATATGATCGATTTCCAAGATGCGCGCATGGGTCCCCCTCAGTACGATGTCGCTTCGTTGTTACGCGATAGTTATTATCAGCTTTCTGAGACACAAGTCTCTGCTTTGCTTGATCGGTATATTCATCATCGCAACACACTTCATCCGCACTCCATATTGGATCGTAACCAGTTTGTTCGAAACTTTGATCTCATGTCGGTTCAACGGAATTTTAAAGCGATCGGTAGTTTTGCTTCTTTTTTAAATCGAAGGGGCAATCCGGCCTATCTTAAATTTATCGGGAATACTTTTGAAAATATTCGACGCAATCTTTTGAAGTACCCGGAATTCAAAGAACTTCGCGAGGTTCTCTATCACTACTACTATTTCTAAAGCATTTTTTCTTTGTGCAGGATTAGGGACCCGGCTCCGACCTTTTACTGAGGTTTGTCCCAAGCCCCTTATGCCTATTTGTGGGATTCCCTGCGTAGAGTTTGCCTATCACTGGGTGAGGGCATTTGGCATTGAAGATATCGCGATAAATGTTCACGCTCACGCCGATAAGTTACGCACCTGGGCGGTTCCTAAAGGCATTACTGTTTTATCCGAAGAGTCTCATCTGCTCGGGAGCGCAGGAGGTTACCGCAATGCTTTGGAATGGGCCGATGGGCCATTTCTAGGCGTAAACGCCGATGTTCTCATGTGGTTTGATCTCGATGCGTTGGCTAAGCGGCATGCAGAACTCCGAAAGAAACACGGTGTGGTGATGACACTTGCCGTGGCCCAGGGACATTTACTGAATCAAGCTCAGGAGCTTTATCGTGAATTTGTGATGGATCATGCAAACGGGACCATCCACGGATATGGCGAAAAAAAAGCGAACGTACCTTATTTTTTAGGGATCGGGGTTTTTGAGCGAGAAGCATTTGTTCATTTGCCATTGGGGACTCCACAAGAATTTGTTCCCGATGTTCTGGACTATTGGATTCCCAGGAATCGTGTAGGTTTTTTAGGTATGGACGGCCTTTGGTCGGATATCGGATCTCCCGAACTTTGGGCATCCGCGCATGTTAGTCTCATGCGGGGTTTACAGTCGAATTCATTAAACTCTTTGTATGCCGGGCTGGTGGCGCCAATGCGCTCCGGATTTTTTCCCGAGAAGGAAAGTTTTATACATCCCGATTATGTTCAATTATTTGGGCAACACCTTGTTTCCCATCCCGATTTAAATCGGATCATCGCTTATGGTCCCTTTTTATCCCAGAGTTCTCAGGTGACGTATCCTCCGTTTAGCGTCAAACTGAAGCCATGACCGGATACCGTTTGCATAAAATGCCTTGGCTTTTGTTGGGCTTGGCTTTGGTTTGGTGTGGGGTGGAGTCCTTCATCTTCTGGTATTTTGGTGCGTCTCCTTCTTTTCCAATGAATAGACTTTTGATCTCAACTGGAGTGGTTTTATTTTCGATACTCCTCCTGCGTGCGGGGTGGTTTCAGGTTATTGAAATCATCGCGGGTTTGTTTTTCACCTGGTGTGCCTCGGCTTTCTTCATCGCATTTATGGACCAGAGAATTTCACTGGTTTTTGTTTCGATCGTGTTGGCGGGCTTGGCCCTATTGTGGTTAAGGCAGGCGTTATCGTGGCGTAAGTCGGCTCAAGTAGATCCGTTGGTATCTTGGTATCAAGGCTCGCCCCCATTCTGGGGAGCGGTACGATTTGCTATAGATGATTCTGTTTACCGCTTGAGTGGTCTTGATGTTGAAGGCGGGTTTGCATGGGCTATCGAAAACCAGGGAGCAGTAAAAAAACCGCTAAAAAAGCAGGTTTTGGCGTGTTTGCAGTACCAAGACACAGTGTTAACAGTAACCGTTGAAAAATCTGCCGAAATCAAGCGAAATGAATATGGTTTGGGGTTCCGGTTTGTCTTTAAAAATGAGTCTGAAAGGCTTAGGGTAACCGAATGGATTCAACGGGTAAGAGCGCGGTATGTCAACCCTTTAGAGACCTGAATATGTTTTACAAAAATAAAATAAAACACAAATGGATTACTATTGCTGCACTTGCGGTAGTTTTTTTGGGAGTGGGGCAGGGTTGTACGTTGAAGTCCGATTCTCAGGAGCCAGTGGGAGTTTTAAAAAGTTACATCTCTGCAAGCTTCCAAGCAAAAAACCCCGAAGATAAGGGCAAGATGGAAGCCTTTTTAACTGGAGAAACCTTGCGCCGATTAACGGCGTGGAGCCCGGAGCAGTTTTCCAGAGCGTTTATCGAAACCCCTCGACGATTCAAGTCGCTTACGATTTTGGAAAACAAACCCGTGGGAGAAACGACGACTACGATTACGTACGAACTTGCTTATCAAGAGGGTTCGCCAGGAAAAGAAACCCGAATCACCCAAAAAAAACTCGCGGAAGTCGTTCTTGAAGCCGGAGCATGGAAAATTAGAGAAGTAAAAAATTTACGTGAGAGTATAGATTACCTTGGGGAGTTTACGTTGCCGTGATGTATTTTTACTCGGCATTTTTTCTATTTTCTCTGGCGATTTGGTTAGCGGCACCTGGTGTTGCTGTGATTGGTGTTTTTTTTGGATGGAAAGTCGGCTTAGGAGTTTTTTGTTTTGGGTTGGCGTTTTTAATGCCTTGGATTTTTCATGCTCAGCGTTGGTTTCTTCAGTTCTTGTCGGCCAAGCCGGTTGAGATGGGCACCGCCGAGGGGCGAGCGCTTCGATCCATTGCGCGGCAAGTATGGAAAAGTGAGCGCCAAGCATCTCGGATTTTGTTCTATGAAGTGAGCACTCCAAGAGTCTGGTCCGATGTTGTCCTGTTTGGACAGGGGCGCCCGATTGTGATTGTTTCCCGTGGTGCTTTGCTACGATGGACCGAGCAAGAGGTTAAGATAAATTTATTACAGCTAAAAAAGTTAACGGAAGGTAAGAATGTCGCGTTAACGCGGTACCGAAGCATTTGTCTATTTATTTGGTTGAGCATAGAGCGCAATTCCGACCGTCGATTAAGCTTTCAAAACTGGATTTGGCGATTTTTGTTTTTCCCTTTTTTGAATACCGCCCGTCGCGTTGGGCTTGACACCCCAATCTTTCATCACGTTTCATAGAGAGATGCTTCCCAAATTAGATCTAACCACATTGTTTTTATCGGTTTCAACAGCGGCCGGGCAGGCACTCAATGAGACTCCTCCGAACATAGCGGTAGCCCAACAGAATATCGAGCTGCTAGAGCTGTTGCAGGAAAAGACAAAGGGCAACTTGTCCGGTGAAGAACAACAAATTTTAGCTCACCTTTTGTTTCAGCTCCGCATGCAGTATGTGAAAGCGAAAGAAACCCAGTCAACTTGAGCTTAGGGTATTGAATTTAAAAAGAGGTTATATGGCGTTTGAACGAAAGACTTATGGATTTGTAACACTAGGACTTATCTTGGGACAGGTTGTCCAAGCGAGTTTGTTAGAGGATCTGTCGCGGGAAAAAGAGGATTTGATTTCGCGGATCAAGGGCAGTGTGGTCAACATCACGACTTTTGCTCAAGGGTACGCACCTCGCATGATGACACCCGAGGAATATTTTTTTGGCCAATTCTTTGGTGGTCCCGGAAGAATGCCTCGGCGCCCGGAAAAAACAGTAAAACAAAAGCTATCCTTGGGGTCCGGTTTCATTATTGACGAAGAGGGTGCCATTATCACCAATCATCACGTCATTGATCGAGCGGATGAGATTAAAGTGCAGATTGTAGAAGACGGACCGTTCTATGCCGTAAGCGTTGTGGGTCGTGATCCTGAAATGGACATTGCGCTCTTAAAACTAAAAGACAAAATTGTGGTTAAACCGCTTAAGCTTGGCGACTCCGACGCAGTCCGCGAGGGTGCCGTTGTGTTTGCACTGGGAAATCCATTTGGCTACGGTCATTCGTCGCATGAGGGCACGATTTCTGCTGTAGCTCGAAAAAACCCGGAATCGCGGTATACCAAGTTCATTCAAACTTCTGCATTGATCAATCCTGGCAACAGCGGCGG
>JAIXVT010000068.1 GCA_027482725.1 Pseudomonadota bacterium
AAAAAACCGTCGGGGTTTACCAAGGGTGCGATAATCAATCGAGTATCTTTGAGTCGCGGCATATTTTCTTTAGCCCAGCGAATCATTTCAAATCCCAAATACAAAGGCGTTATCTCGTCGCCGTGAACCATCGATAAAAACAACGTCGTATTTTTTGCGGCGGGGTCACCAAATTCTCCTACCACGAGAGGCCGTCCCAAGACAGATCTGCCCTTTACGATCCAATCCAGCGATTTACAATCCGGTTTTCCCCAATTTCGCTTTTCGAAAGACTTTTCAAGCTCTGAACAGAGTATCTCTAAGGTTGATTCTTTTGCAGGAGTTTTGTGTCTATGTGCGGCGCGAGCCAGCCCAATACCCAACATCCCTAAACAGAAAACTCCAACAAAAAACCTAAATTTACGAACCATCACCAGAGTCTTTCTTTTTTAGAAATGCTTTCACCGCAAAATGAATCCCGATCAATAGAACAGCGATTAAGATTCCGGTTTCGGCTTTTTTTATCCATCGGACAACACGCTCTAAATAGTCTCCGAACCGATAGATACTGTAAACAATAGCGGGAACACTGATCAGGGCCGCAACACCATCAAAAACCAACAATTTCCAATACGGGAATTTAAGCATCCCCGTGATAAAAAAAACAGAGGATCGGATACCCGGCAAAAACCGTGCTGAGAATAAAAGTTTTCCTGCATGGGTTTGCAGACCGCTTTTGGTTTTTTCGATCAGTTTATCCGTGACGAAAGTGCGAAACGGCCATACCCCCATCAGACGATGTCCATACTTATGGCCCAAAAAAAACATGAACGAATCGCCAAGCAAAACCCCAGCAAGACCGACCCCAATCATGATCCAAACATCAGTCAGTCCGTAATAGGTCAAGATCCCTCCGGCAAAGAGGGTGATATCTTCAGGGATGGGGACCCCGAGTCCACAGATCAGCAAAATAAAAAAGATCGCCAAGTAAGGGATGGGCCCTGTGTAGTCGATCAACAAATCCACTATAAATTCCATGATGGCTTAACCTTGAGTAGACCCCAGTTTACCTGCTTTTGAAAGGGGATGGAGTGCAATGTAGGCATCCTGAATTTCCGAAAGATTCATGTGCGTATACACCTGTGTCGTTGACATGCTGGAGTGGCCAAGCAACTCTTGGAGCGCTCGTAAATCCGCCCCTGCCGAAAGCAAATGCGTTGCAAAACTGTGCCTGAATGCATGGGGATTGGCTTTAATTCCGACAAGATCCATCATTCGACGTGCCACAATGCGAGCAACACTCCTTGCGCTCAAGCGGTTCCCATAGGCATTGCACCATAAATGAGATCGATCAAACGGACATTTTTCCAGATAACTTGCAACTGTCGCTTGTACCTGAGGCAAAAGAGGCACATCACGGGTTTTGCTCCCTTTTCCTAAAACGCGGAGCCAACCGGGTTTGCGGTCCAAATCATCCCGATTCATCTGAACGATTTCGCCAACTCGGAGCCCAGTCCCATATAAGACTTCCATCAACGCGTGATCACGAAAGTCGCGCCAAGTTTGTTTCTCTAGTCCTGCAAGCACGTTCAGCAGTGTTTCAACACGGAACACGCGGGGAAGCTCCCGCACCACCTGTGGGCCACGCCAGTACAAAATAGCCTGAGGAATCTCATAGCCATGTTTCTGTAAAAACTTAAAAAAAGTACGCAATGCACTCAACAAGCGAGCAAGAGAATGGGCGTGTACTCCTTGCTCAAGATAGGATTTAGAAACCGACCGCAAAAACTCCACGCTTACTGGAGCCGAGTGCCCGCGCGCTTGATTCGCAAAAAAATGAAGGTCCCTTTGATAGGCTTGGATTGTCGCTTTGCTATAGCGCTGCTCTTTAACAATCGTGTTCAGAAAAAAGCCTACCGCTTCAGGAACATGATCTAAATCTAATACTGAAGAAGCACCCCTCTCACGGGGACCCAAGTTATTAAACATTATTAATTTAAAAATAGCACCTCTCGGGAACATCGGGTACACTGTCAAAATTCATGAGTAAAAATTTTTCAGTAAAAATCATCGGAGCAGGCTTGGCCGGTTCAGAAGCTGCCATCTTTTTGGCCAATCAAGGCATTGCCGTCACTCTGGCGGAAATGCGTCCCCTCCAAACGACAGAGGCCCACAAAACTTCGGGCTGCGCTGAGCTCGTGTGCTCCAACTCTTTAAAGTCTAAAGTTCCGCACTCCGCCCCCGGGATCTTAAAAGAGGAAATGCGCCAACTGGGGAGCATTGTTCTCCAGACCGCGGATCAACATGCCGTGCCCTCGGGGGATGCACTATCCGTGGATCGCGATGCTTTTTCTGCGAGCATTACCGAAAAAATTTCTACTCACCCGCTGATCACCCGCGTGTCGGAACGTACCGATCAAGTGGACGAAAACGAAATCACTTTGGTCGCCACCGGGCCATTGACCACACCCGAACTGACCCAATGGATTGCGCAAAAAACGGGTAATGATGATTTTTATTTTTACGATGCTATTGCACCGATCATAGATGCCACGACAATTGACCCCAACTCTAGCTTTATTCAAAACCGGTACGATAAGGGGGGAGATGAAGCGTACATCAATTGCCCGTTAACGGAATCGGAATACCATGCGTTTTTGGATGCCTTGCTTGCCGGTGATCAAGTCCCTTCTAAAAATTTTGAGAAAGAGATTTTTTTTCAGGGCTGTCAACCCATCGAAGCGATTGCCGCAACCGGGCGCGACACGTTACGGTTTGGTCCCATGAAGCCGGTCGGCCTGACCGATCCACGCACCGGAACAAAACCCTACGCCAACGTGCAACTCCGGCCAGAAAACCGCGCAAAAACGGCTTACAACATGGTGGGCTTCCAAACCAAACTGAAATATGGCTCACAACTCAAGGCACTACGACTGATACCGGCATTAAAAAATGCCGAGTTTTTGCGCATGGGCTCCATTCATCGAAACTCATTTATTTGCGCACCAAAAGTACTATCTCCGGACCTTTCTCTCAAGTCATCACCAAAGACCTATTTTGCGGGACAAATCACCGGGGTCGAAGGTTATTTAGAGTCCGCTGCTTGTGGCTTGATGGCGGCCGTATTCATCAGCCAACGGATCCGGGGGCGAACCCATTCTGCACCTCCCGCAAATACTGCTTTTGGTGCGTTGTTGTCCCACCTCACCTTGAGTTCAGAAAAAAACTACCAGCCCAACAACATTCAATTTAGTTTATTCGATCCTTTGTATTTTGATTTACACGGAATCAAAGGACGCGAACCGGTCCGAGAAGCCATGGCCAAGCAATGCTCCGAAAACTTTAGCTCATGGCGAAAATCACTTGGATTTTAGATGCTCGTTTTCTCATCGCGACTCGGGGCAAATAGAGGCCATTTGTGTTAAACTTGCGAGCATGACTATGCTGCGCCGTCGTGAACGGGTGATCCTCTCCGGCAATTCCAATCGGGCCTTAGCCGAAAAAATTTCTACGCACTTGGGGAAACCCCTTGGACTACTGGAAACACGGCGCTTTAGCGACGGGGAAATCTTTGTTGAAATCAAAGAGAATGTTCGGGGTCGAGACGTTTACGTGATCCAAAGCACGTGCACACCTGTAAACGATTCGCTGATGGAACTATTGATCATCATTGATGCATTAAAACGTGCAAGCGCAAAGGACATCACCGCTGTTATCCCTTACTACGGATATTCCCGCCAAGACCGTAAAGTTTCTCCCCGCACGCCCATCAGTGCAAAACTTACCGCAGATTTGATCACCGCAGCAGGTGCGACACGCGTTGTTGCGGTAGATTTGCACGCAGGACAGATCCAAGGATTTTTTAACATCCCTTTTGATAATTTATACGCAGAACCCGTGATTTTTGATTACGTCAAAACGCTCCCCGATTTTCGTGGGGATAATCTGGTGATCGTGAGCCCCGATGCGGGTGGAGTAGAACGCGCACGACGGATGGCCAAACGCCTCGATGCAACAGTTGCCATCA
>JAIXVT010000121.1 GCA_027482725.1 Pseudomonadota bacterium
AGCTTGCGGTGCTGAAGGCATGGGGCGGAGGATGTCATCAAAAACTAGGCGCAAGCGTGATCCGCGGAAAATCTAAAAAACTCGTTATTTTAGGCCAAAAACCGGGGGGAGATTTTGTTTCTGAGGCGCACCCGGCGACCGTTGTCCCTGAACACAAAGGTTATTTGAGAATTAGGCTTGGAGACCGTATCCTGGAGCAAGCACTGACCCTTTCGTCCCAAGAATTGGAACGTATTGCCCATGCTCCATCGTTGTTTTGCGCTCACCGTCATGCGCTCTTAAGCGCGGCTCCTGAAGTTCAACGCGTGGTGCTTGAAAAAAAGATTCCTATTTTTACCCCGGGTACTGAAACGTGGCTTGCGCTCAGCCAAGCAGGTTTTTTTGTGGTGGCTTGTACCGAAGGACTGGGTGTCTCAGGACTTGAGCAATTTAATGATCAAAAATTCTTTGCACATTTGAATATTCCAAGCCCGGACTTGATGATTACCGTAAAAGGACGAGAGTCGGCCCATGCGGACCTAAAGGGAATTGCGACGTATGAGCATGTCCTTTCGGGTAGCCCTATGGCCCTGCCTCAAGCGGATTTACTCTTTTGGCCCTCGGGCATGACCTTTGAAACGGTTTTCAATGATTTGAGTGGAGCCGATCAAGCACGCCTATTACAAAAAAAACATGCGTGTTTTCAAGGAAAAACAGGGCAAACTTTAATGCGCTACGGGATCACCCCCGAAATTTTTGAATGGAGTACAGAAGTATGATGGATTACCCCGAGCATGATTTTTTAATCAGTCAGCGTCGGATTAGACAATCCCCCCACATCCGGTCGCTGGCTCGACAAGTTCACGTCCAAGTGGAAAAGCTGATCCAACCGCTGTTTGTGGTGGAATCCTTGCAGCAACGCGAGAGCATCCCCGGACTCACGGACGTTTACCGCGATACGAGCGATTCGTTGATTCGCCAGGTGGAATCGGATCTTGAACGTGGCGTAAAATCTTTTTTGCTTTTTGGTGTTCCGGAAGCGAAGTCTCCGCATCTGGCCAAAACCGATTTTTTAGCCCGAAAAATTCATTCCCTTAAGTCTAGGTTCGGAGCAGATATTTTTTTATCCGTTGATGTGTGTTTGTGCAGCACCACACCTCACGGCCATTGTGGGATTTTAAACGATTCGTTAGATCACGTGGACAACGGATCCACCGTAATTGCTCTGGCCGAAGCTGCACGCGATTATGCCCAAGCGGGTGCGGATTGCGTCGCACCAAGCGACATGATGGATCATCGAATTCAAGCCATCCGTGATGTGCTGGACCATCACAAACTAGACCGCACGCTCATCATGTCGTATTCGGCGAAATTTCATTCGGCATTTTATGGTCCATTCCGTGTTGCGGCAGATTCTGCACCAAAGGGAAATTTAAAACTTACGGACCGGGCAACTTATCAAATTGATCCTGCTCATCCGCGTGATGCCCGTGTGTCGAGCGAACGTGATGCGGTCGAAGGCGCAGACATCCTGATGGTGAAACCCGGACTCCCGTATTTAGATGTGCTTGCAGAACTCAGTAAAGAAATTCCCCTCCCTTGGGCGGTGTACGAAGTCAGTGGAGAATTTGCCAGCGTGGAACTTCTTGCGCGTGAAGGACTCATGAACCGTGCACGGGGACACGTCGAACTCTGGACCGGATTTATGCGTGCCGGTGCATCAATGATTATTACCTATGGAGCGCGACATGCTCGGGATTGGCTGAAAGAATCGGAATAAAACAAAAAGAAAGAAGGCATTGTTATGTCACGTCGATTTGAACTCTCTGAAAAATATTTTGAACGTGCTAAAAAAGTTTCTCCGGGTGGAGTGCACTCTCCGGTGCGGGGATTCCGTGGTGTGGGCGGAGTACCCGTGTTTATCGAATCGGCAAAGGGAGTAACCTTGCGTGATGTCGAGGGACAAACCTACACCGATTTTTGTCTTTCTTGGGGACCCCTGATTTTTGGACATCAGGATCAAGATATCCGCGAAGCGGTCAACCGCGCCATGGATCGTGGTTGGTCTTACGGTACAGCCGAAACCTATTCTTTAGAACTTGCAGAAGAATTGACTCAAAACATCAAAGGCTTAGAAAAGGTTCGTTTCGTAAGCTCAGGGACTGAAGCCGTGATGTCGGCCGTGCGCGTAGCTCGGGGATTTACCGGGCGTAATTTTATCCTAAAATTTGATGGCTGTTACCATGGTCACGTGGATTCTTTATTGGTCCGTGCAGGGTCAGGACTAGCTGAAATGGCGTCCCCCGACAGTGCGGGCATCTCCGAGCAAACCGCGGCAGAAACCTTGGTGTGCAATCTGGATGATGAACCCGCACTTGAATCGATTTTTGAAAAACATGGCGCAATGATTGCAGCAGCCATTATCGAACCCCTGCCCGCAAATAACGGTCTATTAGTTCAACGTCAGGAATTTTTACAAAAACTGAGTATTCTTTGTAAAAAACACGGCAGTCTTTTAATTTTTGACGAAGTGATCTCAGGGTTCCGTGTGGCGTTTGGAGGAATGGCTGAGCTTACTGGGATCACCCCTGACCTGATGACGTATGGAAAAATCATTGGTGGTGGTTTCCCCGTTGGTGCTTATGGAGGCCGATCCGATGTGATGGACTGCGTAGCTCCTGCAGGACCGGTGTACCAGGCGGGAACCTTGAGCGCAAACCCCGTAGCGATGTCAGCAGGGTTTGCAATGATCAAGAAACTTTTACGGAACCAACCGTACAACGAGCTTGAACAACGGACCACCAAGTTTGTACAGGAATGGGCAGGGTTGTCGGAAAAATACCTCCCCTTCCCGACCCGCATGCAACACTTTGGATCGTTGTTCTGGAGTGTGATGGACCGCACGCCGAGTGTGGTTCGTTCCCAAGATAAAATCCCAACAGAACAAAAACCCCGCTTTGCGAAAGTATTTCACGCGATGCTCGATCAGGGAATATACCTTGCCCCTAGCGGATATGAGGTTGGATTTCTCTCTACGCTCCATAACGACACTATTTTAGGCGATGTCCTGGAGCGCGCCGAAACCGGATTCAAAACGCTGAAATAGGCGCGAATTTATGACAGGAAAAGGCGATTTCATCAAAAAACCCGTAAAACAGTTTCGCTTGCTGATCCTGATGCAAGCAATCTGGACCGTCACCATTATCGTATTGGTGGCGTGGTGGGCCACGTTGCTCAAATCTTTTGCGGATGAAATCGCCAATTTGCAAACTCAGTTGGGCCAAAGTTACGCGTTTGTAGAATCTCAGCTATCGCGTCGAGGGATCATGATCGCGGGCGAATCCGCATTTTTTTTGATCGTGGTGCTGATCATTAATGCCGTGTTAGTAGTGCTTGCTGTCCGAGAACAACGCCGCTCCAAAGCATTGCAATCGTTTTTTGCCTCATTCACCCATGAACTCCGCACTCCGCTCACTTCACTTAAACTCCAAGCGGAATCCATCCAAGAGTTTATTCCAAAGACACATGAAGCTTGGGACTATGTGGAACGACTTTTAGAGGATGTTAGTCGGCTAGAAATGCAGGTGCAAAAAACCCTGGAACTTGCGCGTGTAGAAGGTGGCGGGGACGTACACCCGCGCCCCGTAAATCTGACACAAGCCGTGCGATATTTTTACAAACAATTGCCTACAAAATCCCTAAAAATAGATGATCGCTTGGGAGAAGCCACGGGACTTGCAGATCCCGCGGCCCTGACCATCATCATGCGAAACATCACCGACAATGCGCTCAAATACACCGCCGAAGGCCCAGCGCAATTGGAAATTCATTCTGAGTTGAATGCGGATTCAAGAACGACACTCCGGTTTGAACACATGAATTCGCGCCCCACGGGCTTAGATCCGGCACTTTTAGGGAAAATTTTTTCTCGCGGGGATTATTCCCAAGGCGCAGGCGTGGGACTCTATCTGGTCAAAACCCTGATGGAAAAAATGGGAGGCGCATGCACGTTCAAGGTCAACGATTCCCGCTTTGCAGTCATTCTCTTATTCAAGGGGGAATCATGAACCGCATCTTGATTATCGAAGATGAACTCAATTTAGGAAAAACCTTGTCCGATCGGTTGGGGCGCGACGGATTTCAGGTCACTTGGGTTAAAAACCAAAAAGATGCTTTCAATACAGATGTGCGGGAATATGACTTGGTGTTGATGGATGTCGAATTGCCGGATGGGAACGGTTTTGAAATTGCAAAAAAATATCGAGATCTAAGCCCAAGAACAGCGGTGATGTTCTTAACTGCAGCAGCAAGTCCAGAAGAACGCATCCAAGGCTTAGAAATCGGAGCAGAAGATTATTTGGTCAAGCCATTCCATATTCAGGAGCTTTTGCTCCGAATAAAAAAAATCCTATCACGTTCCTCCTCTTTGGCCACACCCACCCAGGATACGATTCATATTGGCCAGGCAGAAATTTCTTTCAAAAACTATTCCATCAAGTCTCGAGTAGGAGACGCGGCACTCACCCATAAAGAGTGCGCCTTGTTAAAGCTCTTGGTAGACCGCAGGGGAGAAGTGGTGAGCCGTGATGAGATTTTGGATCAGATTTGGTCCCAAGATGAATACCCTACTCCACGTACCATTGATAATTTTGTCCTCCGTCTACGCCGATGGATAGAGCCCGAACCCGAGCAACCCATTTACATCCGCAGTGTGCGGGGCGTGGGCTATGTATTAGAAAAGGAATCGACATGAGCAACGTGAACCCCAACTTGATGAACTTGGCACTTGAGAAAAAAAATACGGCACGCCCGCCCGTTTGGTTTATGCGCCAAGCCGGTCGCTACCACCAGCACTACCAAAACCTTAAAAAACAACATACTTTTATTGAACTTTGTCGCAATCCAGATTTAGCGACAGAAGTCACATTTGGTCCGATAGACGATTTTGATTTTGATGCGGCCATTTTGTTTTCTGATCTTTTGTTCCCCCTCGAAGCACTGGGCACAGGACTACGCTACGATCCGGGTCCCAAGCTTGATTGGCATCTGAAAGATTTATCCGACCTTAACCGCCTCAACCCGGATCGTTTGCCGATATCCGCGCTTTTGGAACGCCTCCGTTTTCAAGGAGTCGCCTTAAGAAAGATCCGCACTCGATTGTCTCCAACCAAAGCCTTGTTGGGGTTTGTCGGCGGGCCGTTCACTTTGTTCGCTTACGCGGTAGAGGGATCGCATCAAGGGGACCTGGCGCCAACAAAATCAGGATTAAAAAACGGTCTTTTTGCCGGTTTTTTGCGGCATCTGGAACCCCTGCTTGTAGAAAACATGGTACTCCAAGCGGAGAGTGGCGCAGATGTGGTCGCGATGATGGACACGTGTGCGGGAGATTTAGATCCTGAGACTTATTCTAACTTTGTGATCCCAAGCCTACGTGCTATACTTGTCGAATTTAAACGACGCTGTCCGCAAACGCCGGTGCTTTACTATTCGAAAAAAACAGATCGGAGACACTGGCTCAAGCTCGCCGATTTGCCCATCAGTGCATTAGGGGTAGACTGGCGCACACCGATGGCCGACGTGATCAACGAGTTTCATGACCGTTATGCGCTCCAAGGAAACTTTTCTCCAGAAGCGATCACCGCTCCGACCGCAGAGTTTACGAAAGAATTAGAACTTTTTTTTGAGCCCCTCATGCGTTTACCCCGTCAAAAATTATCGGGATGGATTTGTGGTCTTGGGCATGGGATTTTACAAACCACTCCAGAATCCCACGTCCGTCACTTTTTAAAACGCCAAAAGGAAATTTTTTCATGATTGCCGGAACTGTCATCACCAAAGAGCTTTTACGTAAATACAATGTGGCAGGACCGCGCTACACCTCCTATCCCACCGTCCCGTACTGGGAGACATCGCCCACGCCTGCGGATTGGGTAAACCATTTGTCACGCGCCATTCAAACCGCCACGGCGCAAGGCACAGGAGCTGCGATTTATGTGCACATTCCGTTTTGCGAGTCCTTATGCACCTATTGCGGTTGCAACACCCGGATCACCCGCAATCACGGGGTGTCCGAGCCCTACATCGACACGCTTTTGAAAGAGTTTGCACTCTACCGATCGCAGCTCGGTATCGAAAAACTTTTACTGACCGAACTCCACTTAGGAGGAGGTACTCCGACATTTTTTTCACCCGCCGAATTATCGCGCTTTTTAGAGGGGCTATTGCATCACTGTACACTAACCTCAGATCACGAACTGTCTATCGAAGTCGACCCTCGTGTCACTACTCGGGATCATTTGACGGTGCTCCGTGAATTTGGATTTAAACGCATCAGTATGGGAATCCAAGACTTTGATCCTAAAGTTCAAGAAATCGTGCATCGAATCCAAAGCGTTGATTCGGTAAAAAAACTCACCGAAGATGCGCGTGAACTGGGATTCACCTCGGTGAACTTTGATCTGATTTACGGATTACCGCTCCAGACGTTAAGCAGCATAAAAACCACAATTGATGCGGTACGCCTATTGCGCCCAGACCGTATCGCTTTTTATGCCTATGCCCATGTGCC
>JAIXVT010000270.1 GCA_027482725.1 Pseudomonadota bacterium
GCCGGCCGGCGACGTAGACCGCGCGGAGGTTGCGCAGGCCGCAGGCGAGCACGTAGGTGGCGAGCGGATCGTGGATCGGTCCGGTGTCGGGGTCGCGGGGATCGACGACGAGGAAATCGGCGAACTTGCCGACCTCGAGGCTGCCGACCCGGTCGGCGATGCCGAGGATTTCGGCCCCGCCGAGGGTATGGAAATGGAGCACGTCGGCGGCGGTCAGGACGGCGGCGTTCTGGTAGCGGGCGCGGATGGAGTAGAGGCCGATGCGCAGGTTTTGGAAGGGGTCGGAGATGTCGGTGCAGGACTGGTCGTCGAGGCCGATGCCGATCTTGATGCCGGCGGCGCGCAGGGCGGGGATGTCGGCGGTGCCGGAGCCGAGGCGTCCGTTCGAGGTGGGTTGCCAGCACATGCAGGCCCCGCTGGCGGCGGTGTCGTGGATGATCTCGGGCGTGGTCTGGATGAAGTGGCCGAACACAAAATCCGGGCCGAGCGCGCCGGCCTCCTTATACCACGCGAACTTGGCCTGTTGTTCGGGCACGCGTTCGGGGCTTTCGAGGAAATGGGCCTGGTTCATCAGGCGGTAGGCGCGCATGTAGCGCGCCTCGCGGTGGGCGGCGGCGATGGTGGGGGCGCGTTGCACCCAGCCGCTGATCGCCATCTTCAGAAAGCGTGGTTCGGTTGCGAAGGCGCGCGCGTGGGCGAGGATGCGTTCGAAGCGGGCCTGGATCTCGTCCTCCGTGCCGAGCGGGACGATGCTCACGCTGTTGATGAAGCGGATGCCCGAATCGAGTTTGGCGCGGATCTGCGCGGCCTCGAAGGGCTCCTGGTCAAACGACGCGGCGAGCGGCGCGCCGGCCTCGTTCGCGCCGATGGATTTCTGGCCGCCGCCGAGCTCGCCGGAGTAGGTGAAATCGTAGGCGGTGGTGATGCCGTTGCGCAGGAAATCGGCCGCGCCGTGGCGGCAGAACCAGTAGATGTCGTCGGGCGTGGCATGCTCGGTCAGGCGGTGGATGGCGGCGAGCCAGCCGTAGAGGGTTTCGTTCGCGCCGAGGCCGCGCAGGGGGCTCTGGAAAAGGTGGCTGTGGGCGGACACGAAGCCCGGCGCGACGAAGCGACCGGCGGCGTCGAGCACGCGTTCGGCGCCGAGGCCGGGCGGCGGTTCGCCGGGGCCGATGGCGGCGATGCGGCCGTCGGATCCGACCGCGAGGTGGCCGGCGAAGGGTTTTTCCCCCGGGCGGCCGGTGATGAGCAGGGCGTTGAGCACCAGCAGGCGGGCGCGCGCCTCCGGACGCGGTTCCTCGGCGCTGGCGACGGAAAGTGGGGGCATGCCCGGCTGCTTTTTTCGCGTGCGATCAGGTGATCGCGGAGTTGGCAGTGAACAAATCCTGGTGGCGCCGGGATGCCGGCGACGGGGCGTGAAGCACTGGATTGGAGGAACTCACTGCGGGGAGAAATAGCAGGTCCTTTGCCAGCCGAGCGGTGTGCGCGGGCGAAAAAAAAGCCCGGCGGCCGCAGCTCGGAACCCGGCCCTTCGATCTCGCCAAGTCCGACCGTCAAGTAGGCGTGGTTCAATGCCCGGGTGGCGCATCTCCGCCGCCCGGGTGCTGGAAGTTCGGCGTCCAGGTGTCGGAGCCTCGCGTTTGAAGCTTCGAGCTCGGCGGTTGGAGTTCCCGAGGTTGGGTTTCGAGCCTCGGGAGCCTGGGGTTTGAGATTCAGGAGCCTCGGATTTGAGGCTTTGAGGCTCAAAAACAGGGCTTTGAACCTGAAAAGTGCCCTCGTGAAGCTATGAAGGTCGCAAATGTAGGCCTTAGGCCCCTAGGCCACGGGCGAATTATTCGCATAACCTGAGCAACGCGAGCATCAGGCTTTGGGCTTTTTCTTGTGCGTCACGAACAAGGCTACTGCGGCGAGCATGACCAAGCATACGATCCGCCAAAGCGGGTTGAGGAGCTTTGCGGGTTCTGTGTCTGGTTGCAAATTGGGAGTCGAGACGGTTACTGAAGAAGGCGAACCCTTTTCGTCATCTGAGGTGACTGCGGGGATTAATGGCGAGGCCGGAGCATTGATTGGCCTACCGGTCGCGGGATCGACCTGCGACATGTTGAAGCGATACACCTCAGGCTTAGGTATGATAAGCCCGGTTTGCTTACAAATCTTGGTTAGCTCATCCTCGGTTATCGAAGCGTGTCGATACTTCCCTTCACCGTCTTTGATCAGATACCAGCGGATAACCTCAGACTTAGGATGAGCGCTATCGTAGGCCTCTATTTGCTCCTTCGTATAGGCGCGATCCTTTGCATACCAATCCCTAAGCCAAGCGGTTAAATCAAATGGAGCGGCACTCATGATAAGTAGGCTACCATAAGGAAACTTAGACCTCTCACTAAGCGGGATGATTGAGAAATGGTCCGATACGTTGGGGCGATCCTGGACGTGCGTGCCCAGCATGCGCACTTGTAACTCAAAAGGCAGTTTTTCAATATCGCTCCACTTGCTTAAAGCTATGTCACGACCTTCGGACTCGGCGATCTCAAGCCCGCCGGCAAACCGATTCAGATAAACAGGCTGGGGCGGTTCAACAACCGATGCGATGCAACTGAGCGTGAAGCCAAAGCAAAAACAATAAAGCGCAAATGATTTATTCATGGTGTATGCCAAGAGGTTGCTCCCCGGAAACAAAGGATACTTCCGGCGGAGAATGATCCTGCACTGCTCTAAGGTCCTCGGCTCAAAGCAAGCCAGCTGCCAGCATCAAGACTAGGTTCATTTCATGCGCGTTATGAACACAGCACCGGCTGCGAGTATTATCAAACCAATTATCCACCATAGCGGATTGGAAGACTCTGCGGGTCGAGTGTCTGGAGTAGCCGCGCGTGTGGAGAGCGTCTTATAGGTAATGTCAGGGATGCTTTCTGCCGCAACCACGGGAGATGCTAGTGCAGATGTGTTGCCAAATTTTTCAACCAACGGTTGATGCGGGGCGTGGTATGGTGCTGGGGGCGGAATTTTCAACCCCGTCTCGGCGAGCATTTCTTGAACTTTGTCTTCATGCCACCATTCAGACTTTAGTGTCCGTTGCTCAGTAACGTAGATTAAATATCTAATTTCACCATTCCGATTTTTGAGTCTTTCCCATTCCGCTAGTTTATCCGGATCGAGCAGGGTTTGGTTAATACCGGAGGCTGCTCCGTTCCATGTTTCAGGCCACTTCATCGGCTTGTGCCGAATTAGCACTAGTTGCCCTTCCTTGAATAAGCTTCTGTCTCTTTCAGGAATGAACGAGTAAAGGTCGTCAAGATTTTCTTCGCCGCGAAAATAGCTTTTTAGAGCAATTAAGTCGGGATCATATTGAAGCAGATCGGACCAGTCATCTGGCAGGCGCCCATGTTCGATACTATAAATCGACAAAAGGCTTTCAAGCTTTCCTATGGCATTACCTTCGGGGGGGCTTACGACCGACGCCAGCAATATTGAGCACGTAAACGGAATGACAAAAAGTAGGCCAAGTAGTCGATGTTGCATTTTAGTTACTCCAGCTTTTCGTGGGCCGAAAACGACGAACGGATGCCGGGGTGAAATCTATATCAATTTTTGATCCACCGCTTTGCATTAGTCCGCCCTCGTCATGATCTGTATCTTCCCATTGTTTACCAGGCGAATGGCCGATCTCATGCGCGACAGTTCCATACAGAAGCTTGTAATACTCAACATGACGACCTCTCATGAAAGTTGGATTGGCCAGGAGTTGAGGCGAAACGTATCCGAATTCTTTTTCTCTATTCGCTTCGATATACACTACTGAGTAGCCGCGAGATATGTCGTGTAGCGCTCCCGTCTTTGGGGTCCCCCCTTGTAGGGGTGGTTGATAGTTTGGGTCTCCGTCATCAGAGTTCTCCGATTGATAACCGAAGACAAGAGTATGTGCCCAAAAATACTCAGTATCGGTCAAGTCCTTAGCGTCATCAAAATGACTCGCGTATGCTGGTCCCGGTCCCATTACCCTTTCGTTCAATTTGAAGTCAATTCGACGAGAACTCGCAGGATTAAGGCCTAACCGATTTGCGTTTACGACTTGAATAAAAGCAGGGCTGTATTTTGCTGATACGACCTCAATGATTGCTTCATGGTTAGTATCTTGCGGCAAGGGAGGCGGAAGATTCGCTTCCAACAAGTAGCTATCGTCGTCGTCTCTTAATTCGAAAGAGTGCGAGATGATTCCTGCTCCTGGGGCTTCGTTGATGAGAAGGGTATAACTGGATAGGCTATTAAATGGACTGGATTGGACTTGATATTGGCCAAATCCGGCGATGTTCAAGACACCAAATTGATATTGATCTTCATCATTGGAAGATGTCGGAGTGTCAAGAATCACAGCCGATTTCCCTGTGGAAGGAAAATCATGCGAGTAGTAGTGGATTTGACCTGTCACTACGTTGGATTCGATGCTAGGGCCAGTTGGTGCCGCAGTCATTGAGTCTATCTCGACATTCAGTTTACGCCAGATTGTGAGCGTGGGAGAGATGACGCCAGCAAAGCCTCGCACCGGCTTGGCATCGGGGGCGACGTAACGCGAGGCGGTGGAGTCGGTGACCTGAAGCGAATCGATTTGGCTGGCCGACTCATTCAACACGCCTGCGATCCTGTAGTTGTTCCCAGGTTTCTGTGACAGGATAAACTCGGCGGTCGCCTCTCCGTTCGCGTCCAGCGTGACGGTGGTCGTCTTCAAAAACGCGGAGGAGAAGGTGCCCTCATGGATGCTCCCGTTGTCGCCAGGATACGCTCCGCCGCTCCGATTGTCATCACCGGCAAGTCCGTTGGTATCGACGAGATTTTCAGAATCCCAATCCACCGTCGTGGGATCATCCACGTCAAAGGCCCTCAACTCGACGGTTTTCCCGGCGGCACCCGCCAGGCGCACCTTTGCGTTGATTCGTATGCGAAATGATTGAGCGGCAGCGGACGCGCCGTCCACAAAGTAGCGCTTCCCCTCCAGCCACTTGAGCGGTTTGGTCGTATAGTCGGCATAAGCGGACGGAACCTTAAAATCCTCCACCGGGTTATCTGCATAGATCGACTCCCACTTGATTTCACCCGTCGCGATATTCGCCACGAGTTCCGCCACCTCGACTCCGTCTTTTTCCACGACCAGGCGCAAGGGCGCCGAGGTCATGCC
>JAIXVT010000225.1 GCA_027482725.1 Pseudomonadota bacterium
GAGCTGGAACTCTGGCCACGGATGAATTTGCTCTAATCGGATCACGGCCACGTGGTGAGCGCCCAATTTTTCTCGTTCCTCGATCAGGTCATAATACACTTTGCCTGTGCATAAAATGATTCGGCTCACGCCTCCCACTTTTTGGGGTTGATCGTAGGCCGGATCATCTAGGATTTCATGGAAATGCTCCTGCGATAATTGATCCAGTGTGGCTACGGCTTTAGGGTGGCGCAACAGGCTTTTTGGCGTCATCACCACCAGAGGTTTGCGGAACGGCCGCAAAACCTGACGGCGCAGTAAGTGGAACATCTGTGCGGGTGTGGACGGGTAGGCCACGGTCATGTTGTCACGACCACACAGTTGTAAAAACCGCTCCAAGCGCGCACTGGAGTGCTCCGGGCCCTGACCCTCGTAGCCGTGGGGAAGAAACAAAACCAAGCCGTTGGCACGATGCCACTTGGATTCGGAAGTTGCCATGAACTGGTCGATAATGACTTGCGCACCGTTTGCAAAATCTCCAAACTGCGCCTCCCAGATCACGAGGCTTGCGGGGTCGGTCAGCGCGTAGCCGTATTCAAACCCCATCGCTGCGGTTTCGGATAAATGTGAATTGAAAATATGGAGTTTGGCTGCGTCCGTGAGTCCGTTGATCGCACAGTGGTCCAATCCGGTGTTGACGTCGGTGACCACGGCGTGGCGGTGGGTAAACGTGCCCCGCTGAACGTCTTGTCCTGACATTCGTACCGAAACGCCTTGATCCACCAGGGTGGCGTAAGCCATGACTTCGGCGTTACCCCAATCAATGCCCTGACCCACAAGGAAAGCTTGGCGACGTGATTCAAAGAGTCGCTCCAATTTGGGATGAATGGTGAACCCTTGCGGAAAATGATTGATTTTCTGCGCCAATTCTTGGAGGTGTGTCTTTGCAACTCCGGTCGGAATAATGGCCTCGATGTCTTCGCGAGTTGCGGAGCGGAACTGTGACCAGTGGCGACCTTCGTATTCAGAGGTGTGGGGCTCGGGTTTTTCCGCGCGGACTTTTTCAAGTGCGGGTGCGTAAGCCGCCACGGTCTGATCAAATACCGTTTTTCCAACGTCTGCCGCAATCACCCCTTGGCTTGCCAATTGATCTGCGTAAGTTTCGCGTGGGGACTTGCGCGCCGAGATGTTTTTATAAGTCAGAGGTTGCGTGAACGAAGGTTCATCGCCTTCGTTGTGACCGTATTTGCGGTAACACACCAGATCGATCACCACGTCTTTTTTGTACAATTGCCGGTACTCTGCACAGAGTGTGGCGACTTTCCATGCGGTCTCGGGATCATTTCCGTTCACATGGAAAATGGGGGCATCCAACATCCGCGCCAAATCCGTGCAATAGCGCGTAGATCTGGAATCGGTCGGGTCTGTGGTAAATCCCACTTGATTGTTCGAAACAATATGGAGGGTTCCACCCACGCCATAACTCTCCAGCTGGGACGCTTGCAAGGTTTCGTAGACGACCCCCTGTCCCGCAAATGCGGCGTCTCCGTGCACGACAATCGGGACGACTTTGGTTTTTTGGTGGTCCTGGCGTTGCACTTGTTTGGCGCGAGCCATCCCTGCAACCACGGGATTCACAAACTCCAAGTGCGACGGGTTAAACGCCATCGACAAATGTACGGGTTTTCCTCCGCGCGTAACAAAGTCATGCGAATGGCCTTTGTGGTATTTCACGTCGCCTTCGCCGTGTTCTGTGCTGAGCGGGTAGTTGTCGTCAAATTCGGTGAAAAGTTTTTCAGCTGGTTTTTTTAAAATGTTCACTAGGGTGTTCAGCCGTCCCCGGTGGGCCATTCCGATCACCACTTCTTCGGTGCCGTGGTTGGCTAAAGTTTCGATCAACCGGTCAAACACCGGAATCAGCACTTCGCCGCCTTCGATAGAAAATCGCTTCTGCGCTACATATCTGGTGTGTAAAAATCTCTCCAAACTTTCGGCGTCGGTCAGGCGCGACAGGATAAATTTTTTGTCCTCGGGAGAGAGGTGTTGACCTGTCATAAGTTTTTCGAGCTGTTCGGTGACAAAGTCCCGTTCCGTTTTGTCTTGGAGGTGAAGGGTCTCTACGCCCACCGTCCCGCAGTAAATCTGCTTTAAGCGGTCAATGTCCGCGCGATGTGGGGCAAGGTCAGCATCCGTGAGTCCATACGTTGCGGGTTGGAGCGCTTTGGCGAGTGCGGGCGTTGAATCTTCTAAGGGGTTTAATTTTGCCGCCAAATGCCCATGAGTTTTAAACGCTTCTCTAAATTTGTGGAGATTCAAAGCTTTTGCGAGCGCCTCGATAGAGGCGGGTGGGGTGTTGGGTGCAGAAGTCGTCGACGCTAGATTTGCAGCCGGATGGGGTTTCGTCGCCGATTCGCCCGCTGGGGTAACGCCGATTTCTAAGCTTTGGCCTAAAGCCACGCCTTCAAAAAAATATCGCCACGTGGGATCGACGGATTCAGGGTCTTGCAGGAATCGACCATAAAGCTCGTCGATGTAATCGGCGTTGATGCTCTTGAGGTAATCCCATTGCTTGAGACTTTCGGCTTTAAAAACTGCGGAGTTGTTTTGGCTCACGGCGAATTCCTTAGGGTTCCTTAGGGTTTAATAAAATGCACAAAATGCCTGAAATCTTTAATAAAAACCGGTTTTTACTTCACACTAAATGTTGTAAACATCATCGTCAATCGGTAGCATCATCCCCATGTCATTCGCTCAACAGTCGGCCCATCACCCATCGTCATCAGCAAAGCTCCCTTCGCGGACCCACACGTGTGGCGCGCTTCACTTAGATCAGTTGAATCAACAAGTGAGGCTTTGTGGTTGGGTAGCCAAGCGTCGCGATCACGGGGGTTTGATATTTATTGATCTCAGAGACCGATACGGAATCACCCAGGTCGTGTTTGAGCCCAGCTGCCCGGATTTTCAGTGGGCAGAAAAGTTGCGTTCAGAATTTGTCATTCAAGTCACGGGTTTAGTGCGCGCACGTCCGGAGGGTATGGTAAACCCTAGGTTGTCAACGGGAACGATAGAGGTGGTCGCCCAGAAACTGAACCTGTTGTCCGAAGCACAAACGCCCCCGTTTGCGATCGAAGACGAAACCGACGTGGCCGAAAGTGTGCGACTAGAGTACCGCTATTTGGATTTGCGTCGGCCCTACTTGCAACGCAATTTGGTGACCCGTCACAAAATGCTTCAAATTGTGCGTCGTCACTTGGATGAAAATCATTTCATCGAAATTGAAACCCCGATCCTTTACAAAAGCACTCCCGAAGGTGCGCGTGATTTTATCGTTCCGTCCCGACTCAATCCCGGATCTTTTTATGCACTTCCACAAAGTCCCCAAACCTTAAAGCAGCTTCTTATGATTTCCGGTATGGACCGGTACTTTCAAATTGCGCGTTGTTTTCGCGATGAGGACCTGCGCGCAGACCGGCAGCCCGAATTTTCTCAGATCGATATCGAGACGTCGTTTCTGAGCGAAGAGGAACTTTTCCCGATTTTGGAATCCATGATTCAAAAACTTTGGAAACAAATTTTGAATGTCGATATCGCAACACCTTTTCCAAGGATGCCGTATCACGAGGCGATGTCCCGATTTGGATCGGATAAGCCCGATGTGCGCTTTGGTCTGGAATTGCAGGATCTTTCGGACATTTTTGCACAAAGCGGATTCCAGGTTTTCCAAAATGCTCTCGCTAAAAACTCACGGGGAATCGCAGGATCGGTACGGGCCTTGGTCGTGCATCCTAGCGCCACATCTCAACCGTCCGAACAATTTTCACGCAAAGACTTGGATGATTTAACCAAAGTCGCCGCATCTTACGGCGCAAAAGGACTCCTTTGGATTAAAGTGCAAGAAGGGGGCGAACTCCAAAGCCCAGCGGCAAAATTTTTCACGGATACTGAAAAATCGGCACTGAAATCCCGATTGGATTTAAAGCCCGGTAGTCTGGTCTTGATTGTCGCCGACAAAAATAAAGTCGTATTCGATGCCCTAGGCGCGCTCCGTTTAAATTTGGGTGAACGTTTGGGGTTGATGCCGAAAACCGATATTCAAAACGCTCGGGCCCAGGATTTTGCATTCCTTTGGGTGACGCGGTTTCCTCTTTTGGAATTTGACGACAAAGAAAACCGCTATTTTGCGTGTCACCACCCGTTTACTTCGCCAAGGCCCGAATTTTTTGATGATTTTATCGGCGGTAAGAATTTGGACGCAATTGAAGCGTCGGCCTATGACATGGTGTTGAACGGGGTCGAAGTCGGTGGCGGGTCTTTGCGGATTTATCGGCCCGACGTTCAAGCGGCGATGTTCAAACTTTTGGGGCTGACGGAACAAGAGGCCGAAGCCAAATTTGGTTTTTTCCTTCAAGCCTTAAAGTACGGAACTCCTCCGCACGGGGGACTTGCGTTCGGAGTGGATCGCTTGGCGGCCCTCCTGTGTGGGGTCGGGCCCATCCGCGATGTGATGGCTTTCCCTAAAACACAACGCGGCCACTGTGTGATGTCTTCGTCACCATCCGAAGTCGATCATTCCCAGCTTCAAGAACTGCACATTTTAACGGTAAAATCGAAATCATCATGATTGCACCAACATCAGAGTTTTCGTTTAGAACCCGCGCAGTAGATGTGCAACGTCTTAAAAACGAAGTCTTTGATGTCCTGATTGTCGGTGGTGGAATCACGGGCGCGGGCGTGGCTTGGGATGCGGCTTCTCGTGGCCTGAAAGTGGCGCTGATCGAGAAGGATGATTTTGCTCAAGGGACGTCTTCTAAAAGCTCAAAGTTAATTCACGGCGGCTTACGTTACCTTGAGAATAAAGAGTTCCATTTGGTCTTTGAGGCCCTGAGCGAACGCGCGTATTTGCTGAAATCGGCTCCGCATCTGGTTCGTCCGCTTTCGTTCCTGATGCCGATTTACGAAAAGGGTCCGCATCCCGCATGGCTCATCAGTGCGGGAATGTGGCTGTACGATACGTTGTCGCTGTTCCGTGCGCCCAAAAATCACAAACGGTTATCCGTTAAAAAGATCAAACAAAAGTATGCGGGACTTGAAACCGCTGGACTTAGGGCCGGATTTGAATATTTTGATGCGTCCATGTGGGATGATGCCTTGGTGATTGATGTGCTCCGGCGCGCTCGGGAATGTGGAGCCGCAGTTTGCTCGCGTGTCCGTGCTGAAAAACCAACAGATCTTTCCGAGCGAACGTTGTCGGAGGATTTTTCCTCGATCCAATCGCAAATTAAAAACGGACGGGTCGATGATGGTGGTGTTGATCCTGTTTATCGTTTGGACGCCACTGACGTGTGGAATACTGATGTGTGGAGTAATCCGGGCCATCGTCTGAGTATCGC
>JAIXVT010000103.1 GCA_027482725.1 Pseudomonadota bacterium
CTCAACGGCCCGGGATCCGTTGAGTCGGGATAGGTCGAACTGATATTTTCCTGGGCCTGATTTATCAAGGATATCATCCACATAAGTCACCCATTCGTCTTGGGTATACCTGAGCACAACCCGTCTTAAATTCAGCTCGGTCCTAAGTTCAATCTTCCCTCCCACCACAGACACCGCCATGTAGTCCTGCTGTTGCGCAGATGCGGCTGGGATCAAACAAAGCCATCCAAGACAAAATAAATAAACTAATTTCATATAAGAATGAATACTAAACAACCATTCTTAAATTATTCAAGTTTAAAATTAAAAATAAAACGTCACCCGCTATTCATCGGGGAGTCTCACCGAATAAAAAAACCGCACCCCGGGACTGACGTCAACCCGTCGGGTGCGGCTGCAAACCTATGGCAAAGAGAAAGTCTAGGCTTCCGCCTTGAATCCTGCATCCAGCTCAACAGGGTTCAGATGATCTAAAGTATTACTGACGGTTTTCAGCGCCAAACCTATAAGGACTTCCATCATGTGCACAGGGGTATAGAAAAAAAAAAAAAACCGCTTTTTTGTGGAACCCGAAACATGTCCTCGCTCTGACACTAGCTCCATCACGAAACCCACCAAAGCGTCCTGCTTGGCGTTGCCCGTCGTGCGTTTTTCTCGAATCGCCCGAACGGTTTCAGGATCAACCTTCATCATCTGTTTAAGGATCGTCGAATGGGCGGCCGTGCAATACCCACAAGCGTTCTGTACGCTGACCGTCAGTAAAATCAATTGGCGCTCAGATGGCGAAAGCGAGCTTTTGCTCCAAGCCGCATCCATGGCCAGATAACCTTCCAGCACCGCGGGGCTGTTTGCAAATGTGGCCATTAAGTTTGGTACGAATCCATAAGTTTTTTGAATTCCCTCGATAAGCGGCTTTGATGCTTCTGGGGCGTTTTCTAGGGTCAGGGGCTTTAAATTGTTCATAAGTGTTTCCTTCTTGAACACAGTATTCCGCTCTAGATACTTTTTAATAATAGACATAAATCAGATATTATTTATGTAATATGAGCATAAATCATCTCGACGCCATGAAGACACTCATCGCGATTTCGGAAACCGGGAGTTTTTCACTCGCCGCGAAAAAATTGCATGTCCAACAAAGTTCAGTTTCACGCCTGGTCTCAAGACTTGAATACGAGCTTGATGCACAAATCCTGATCCGCACCACCCGTAAACTTTATTTCACAGAGGCGGGACTCAAATACCTGAGCGAAAGTAAAAAAATTTTGTCACAAATCCAGAGTTTGAACGAAGACCTCAAAGAAAATCAGACCTCCCCGAAAGGGCTACTTAAAATAAGCCTCCCCACAGCACTCGGCAAGGGAATCATTCTCTCCGAGCTTGCGGGATTTAGAAACCGTTACCCCGATATTGATCTTGAACTTCACTTGGAGGACCACTTTGTTGATCTCGTCGCAGGCTCTTATGATGTCGCAATTCGTGTGGGGGAAAGTGATCCCAGTTCACTGACTTCAAAAAAAATCGCGGTTGTCCGCCGTGGAATATTCGTCTCCAGAAAGCTTCAGGAAAAGCTCGGGGAAATCAAACACCCTGCCGATCTATCAAAATACCCCCTGCTCAGTTTTGATGAACACTGGAATCCCCACACCTCGTGGAATCTTTCGCAGGGAAAACAACGGGTCAAAGTCCACTTTAGTCGCGTCATCTCGATCAATCAACTTGAGGGAGCCCACCTTCTCGCTCAGGAGGGTCTTGGGGTCGTCAGGCTACCGTTATTTATGGGTAACCAAAACGCCGCACATACTCCGCTCACTCAGGTGCTTCACGGCTGGGAAATTTCTGGAAGAACTGGCTCGATCGACCGCGTATATGCTCTTTTCATGGGCGGCAAACACACCAGCGCTAAAGTTAGAGTATTTGTTAATTACCTGATTCAACGCCTGAGCAACCGCTTCGGGGATAAGTTCGTATCAACAGCCCGATGAAAATCAACTCTCTGATGTTTCACAAACTTTTTAAATCGGAAAAAAACAAGAATAACATTTTTGAATCAAATCCAAGTTATATTGCTTCTCACTCCAACCCAGTTGGGGGTGCGCAGAACAATGAACCTGAAGGCCCCCTACTTGCAATCAGCGCTAAAATCGCCGGTATAAAAACAAGAGTGAAAAGAGTTGAAGTAAATATCCCTCCAATAATAGCGACTCCCATTCCGGTTCTCATCGCAGAGGCTTCGTTCAACCCTATCGCGATAGGAATAGTACCCGCCGCTAAAGCAAAACTGGTCATTAAAATAGGCCTAAATCGAGAGACTGAGGACTGTATCAATTCTTCAATAACTCCATAGCTTGAATGAGTCTTGTCTAAGAATGACTTGGTAGAATCGATGAGCAATATCGAATTTTTTGTTGCCACGCCTAATAGGAGCAATACCCCCATGATAGAATAAATGTTCAAACTTTCACCAAACACCCAAAGTCCGGCGAAAGCGCCAGAAACCGCCAAAGGTAAAGACACTAAGTTAAGAGCACTAAGAAAAAATGATTCATATAAACTAGCTAAGACCAAAAACAACACTACAATTCCGAATGAAAAAGCAAGAGCCATACTCTTACTTAACTCATCATAACTCTCAGCATCCCCTTCATAGAGGCGACTAACACCACTCATTTGACTTGAAGCCTTCAATAAGACCTGATCAATATCAGTCATGATTTCCGGTAACGAGGCGCCTTCCGCTAAATCCCCGGTGATGCGGATGGCAAAAGACCTATTAACCCGCTCTATTCGGGATGGAGCCCTAGCCATCTTATATAAAGCAACCTGAGCCAACGGCACTGGATTCATATTCAAGTTAGGAACTAGTACCCTACTTTCCTTGGCAAATATCCAATCTTTTGATGAATCTCGGGACATTACTTTGATTGGAAACTCTAC
>JAIXVT010000313.1 GCA_027482725.1 Pseudomonadota bacterium
GGTGTTGGTGCCTCGGTTGTTTTTTTTAATGATGCTGTTTCAGGTGTTTGATGCTTTACAGGTTATTCTCGCGGGAACATTGCGCGGGGTTGGAATCACCCGGGAGACTTTTTTAGCAAACCTGCTCGGGCACTGGGGTATCGCTCTTTCTGTGGCGCTTTACGCTTCGCAACCGGAACGCCTCAGGGTGGAAGGGGTGTGGTGGGGACTCACCGCTGGGCTTGCCTTTGTTTCAGTGGTTTTGGGTTGGATCTGGATTCGGCGCCTCAATCAGGTTCGAGTTCAGATGGGGTTTTCTGAGGGGTGACCTGCCCCGGGTCGAGTGCATCATTTATTCAGAGTTTGTTTTTTTCTGATGTTTCGTCCGTCCAGCAACGGTCAAACGGAGGTAAGTCTTTTCCGATCAATGAAAGCCAAAGCTTAACGTAAGCGCACTCTGGGGTAAGGTCTTTTCCCTCAAAGAAAAATTTGAGGTGAAGTTCTTTCATGGATTCATAGCGATAAACCCCAAGGTCCGGCCCATAGCGCTCGGTTACTCCGATTACGGGAATTCTTTCCCGATCCCATGCGCGGAGTGTTTTCATGAAGAGTTGATTTTTAGTGGGGGCCGTACCTGATCCATAAAGGTTGAGCACGATTCCGGAGATGTGTTTCACCCGAAAAGTCTCGGGGGTGATCGACCCCGGAGCAAGGTGGAGGTGAAGGATTCGGGGAGCGGGAAGGCTTGGATCTCGTGTTACGGTTTTTAAGTTTTTTTTCGGGAGCATTATTCCCTTATTCCAACGCAGTTCTGTTCCAATTTCAGCGAGTGCGGGGAAACGCGGAGATTCAAAAGCATCAAAATCTTGAGCCGATCGTTTACGAACTCGTGTCCCTAAAAAAACCTGGCTTCCGAACACGACTAAAGTTCTGTTTTTGAATGATTTGGGTAGTGTCGTCAGTACTTCCACCGATGAAATAAAGTTAAGTCGAGCATCGGAGCGAGGAACAGAGAGAGGCTTTTGGGCTCCGGTAAACACCACTGGAATTTTAATCGCAGCCGTTAAAAAACTCATCGCTGCGGACGAATACGCCAAGGTGTCCGTTCCGTGTAAAATGAGGATGCCATCATAACCCTGGAGTTGAGCGAGGCGCACCCGGTGACTGAGCGTGATCCAGAACTCGGGTCCGAATTGGCAACTGTCCTCTTGGGCAAAGACTTCAAAATGAAGCCGGGCAAGCAAAAAAGCGTCGGCACATGTTCGCTCAAGAAGTGACTGAAGTCCCTCTGCGCTGACCGTTTTTAGACTCAGGCTTGGATCCATGGAAAAAGTTCCGCCCGTAGATAAAACTAAAATCATTTTAGATTGATTTTTCCGCATAAAATCTCCTTCGGGGGCGTGAACAAAATATGTTATTCTTTTCAATCATTGAAGTGTAAATAAACTCCAGATGAAGTAAGGAAAAACCATGTCTCTACAAACTCAACCCCAGCGTCGTGTCGTTTCGTTTCACTATACCTTAACAGACACGAAAGGAAATCAGCTCGACACCTCTCGGGACTCTCAGCAACCGCTTACCTTTCTTGAAGGAAGTGGTCAGATCATCCCGGGCTTGGAGCGCGCACTCGCGTTGTTGTCGGTCGGCGACACCCGCGTGATCGAGGTAGAAGCGCAGGATGCTTATGGAAAATACGAACAAGAACTGGTGATCGAAGTACCGCGTGAGCGACTCCCTAACTCGGAGAGTGTTGCGGTCGATGATCAGTTTCAGGCTTCGGGCCCTCAGGGAGAATCTTTGATGTTTCGGGTGATTGAAGTTTTGGCGGACAAAGTCCGACTGGATGGAAACCATCCCTTAGCGGGAGAGAATCTCACCTTTGATATTGAAATTACCCAAGCGCGTGCCGCAACTCTCGACGAAATTGCGCATGGCCATGCTCACGGCCCAGGTGGTCATCACCACTAGGACGAGACCGAGAGCACGAACTCTTGCATGTACTCGCTTAATGATCTAGCTTAACTTTGTCCGGTTGGCTCGCTCGATAGAACGGGCCAACCGGACAAAGGGAAAGCCCATTAAAAAATAGATTCCCGCGACGAGAAGTCCCAAGCCCAAGTGATCAAAGTACGTCGAGGCAAATTGAGAATAAAGAGTCGTGAGCTCCACGAGAGTGATCGTCGACACAAGGGAGGAGTCCTTGAGAAGCGCGATGAAGTCATTGGTCATCGGCGGTAAAATCACCCGGCTTGCCTGAGGTAAGATCACGTAACCAAAGCGTTGTGCGGGTCGAAGTGCCAAGGCTTGTGCGGCCTCCCATTGTTGCTTGGGTACAGACTGGATTCCTGCCCGATAGTTTTCACCTTCGCATGCCGCATAATTGAGTCCTAGCCCTATCACTGCCGCCACCATGGGACTAAGTTCGAGCCCCAGGTAAGGAAGACCAAAATAGATCAGGAAGAGTTGGATCAATAGCGGAGTCCCACGAAAAAACTCGATGTAACAAGTGGACAGAAATCTGAGAATTTTCCACGAGCTGAGCCGAGCAAGAGCGACTCCAATTCCGACGAGCATGGCCACAATCATCGAAAGCACCGAGATGATCAAGGTCATTTGAGCCCCTTGAAGGAGGAAGGGGAGGATTTTTTTGTAGCGCTCCATGCGCTCATTCCACGAGATCTCTTTTTTGAAGTTTAATTTTTTGATTTCAGTGGCTTGTTCGGAAAGGTTGGGGGTGTGCAAACCCATTTCTCGTGCTGAAAACGCGTCGAGTACCCCCCATCGAGAGAGTATCTTTTCGAGTGAGCCGTCACTTTTCATTTCCCTAAGCGCTTGATTCAGTTGTTCAAGCAGTAATTTATCTCGTTTTTTGAGGGCGATTCCGTATTCTAAGCGCCCAACGGGTTCGTCTAAAATAACGAGATTTTTAAACTGCGGGGCATAGACTTCGATTATGGGTTGATCGGCAAAAAATGCGTCCAAGCGTCCCCTGGAAACATCTTCAATGCCCGGGGATTCTTCGTCGTAGTAAATCGGTGTCACTCCCAAGCGTTCGATAAGGATTTCGCGGGCGAGAGATCCTTTGAGTGTTCCAACTCGGGCAGTTTTTAAATCTTGAAAACGCCTTAGAGCAGAGTCCTTTCGGACCGCAATGGATTCGTGAGAGATCAGGTAGGGGTCAGTAAAAATGACTTCTTTTTTGCGATCCTCGGTAATTTCAATTCCGTTTGCAGCGAGATCCAGGTCCCCTCTGAGCAGGGTAGGAATAAGCGCGTCCCATTGGCCGACTTGAACAAAGGTAATTTGTTTTCCTAAGCGCCGAGCCAGTTCTTCCATGATGTCTTTTTCAAACCCCCGCATGAGTTCGGGATGTTCGGGATCACGGAACATGTACGGAGCACCGCTCTCGGCGTCTGCGCCCCAACGTAAGGAGTTCTCAGCAAAGCTCAGACTTGGTGAGTAAAGAACAAAACTAAGGCTTAAAAACGTCTGGATGAGTTTGAACAACCGCTGGGTGATTCTCAACATTTTCTGCAAGTCTTAAGAGTTTTGGGGTTTCCGTCAAAGAGATTTCAAATCTTTTCGCACTATAAATTTGGGGGGCTAAACAGATTTCAGCGAGTGTAAGATGATCTCCAAATAAAAAACGACCGGGGAGAGTTTCGGGAACTTTACTTTCAAGGAGGAGCAATCCTCTACGAATCCAGTACTGAATCCATTGTTTTTGTTGATCGGACGAAGGCGATACCCTCTCGAAAACAGGGGGATTGTGGAGAGGCTGAATTCCACTGTTAATGATTTCAGCGAACTCCAAACACCGACCGTGTTCCATGAGAGACAGCGGAAAAAGGGGGGGCGTGGGGTAGATTTGGTCCAAGGTTTGAAGAATGGCCAGCGATTCGGTGAGTTGCGATCCATCGCTAAACATCAGAGTAGGGACTTGTCCTGCGGGGTTGATCTCAAGATATTCAGGGGATTCGCTTTGCCCATCGATTAGAGATA
>JAIXVT010000096.1 GCA_027482725.1 Pseudomonadota bacterium
CCACGCACGAGATGAGAATTCAACGGCTGTCATCTTGAGGATTACTAGTGTGATAAAATTGATCGCAATCGTGACGGCTAAACCAACGACGCCGATTGTGAGAAATATTCGACCTGACCTATTACGCTGCGCTTTAATTTCTTTAGGGGGGGGCATAGGGTGATTTTATTTTGCCTAACGTCAAAACTGAGCCGCGACCATGCCTGGCGCAGTTCGTGCGTAAGCACGAAATGTGACAGGCATGGTCGTTGGCTCCAGTGCCTGGTTAGGCTCAGTCTTCTTTTTACTAGAATGGGTTAAGGATTTCATACGCATACAAAATCATTTCGTTCTATGCGGAATAAACCAAATCACACAAAGAATCGAAAGACCCAGAACACAGCCAAACAACATTCCGCTTTCCTGCGTGGTTGGCCCCGGAGATATGCCAAGAATTCTACTGATGTCATCCGCAAGTGCCGCGCCCAATCCAGCCAAAACAGGAACGCCTATAAATGCTACGCTCAAGTAAAGGCGGCATAATGCAGTGTTTCGCTTAGCGTTGGTTTGGGTATTCATTGTTTGTTTTCATTTTGCCTAACGTCTAAAGTGAGCCGCGACCATACATGGCGCGAAGCGTGCTGCTCGGAGCACGATTCGTGACATGTATGGTCGTTGGCTCTACTGCCTGGTTAGGCTCCTTTTTTCCATTTTGTGATTCGAGTAACAGCATCGCACCAATGATCATACGCGGGACGAGAAGGGTGGGATATCGATTGTATTAGTGTCGATCCAATACTAACGCTTTCTCTGAACTTCAATACGTAATTCGATCCAATCAATCCATTTACTGCGGCGAGTCCCGCTTGACCTCCAACTAATATCGCGTCGGGCTTAAGTGCCATAATCTCATCCCAAACAAGACGTCCTGCTTCAGATGAACCAACTGCGGCTATCGCTGCATAATCTTGTGGCTTTGCGGAATTGGATTGCGCACGAATATTGTAGTAAACTGTTCGATCAAGAGTGTCTTCAATCTTTTCGTCGTTTGAATAAACTGAACTTAACAATTCCCTTGAGGGCTCCGAGCCATTCTGAATACAATCCAAAACAGCACCCAGTATAGTCAATGTATAGCGAGTGGTCTTAGTATTCGTCTTCCCGGCATCATAAATCCAATTTATTAGTTCATCGCGAACTACTTCGTAGCGACCTGTTCCTTCATAACCGTAAGGTTCCATATTGACGGCAACCAACTTAAAGGGCTCCGTCCAATAACGATCGGAGGTCGGCCCATAGAACATATGGTCAACGACTCCGTTGCTAGTTAGATGGCCAAGTAACTTGGCGCGGGCGTCAGTGTAGGAATTATTCATATTTTTATTTTTCTGCCTAACGTCAAAAGTGAGCCGCGAGCATGGCTGGCGCAGTTCGTGCTGCTCGGAGCACGAACTGTGACAGCCATGCTCGTTGGCTCCACTGCCTGGTTAGGCTCCGATTTTTTGAGGACCAGTGGGATACGAAACCGCTGGTTTGGATTTTGATTTGGTCTTTTAAGCTCATTCTTAATTTCATAATAAAGCCGAGAATCCATAGGCGCATCCCGCAAGAAATGCCGCGAAAGCACCATACGGCAGAACGTAGTCCACTATATCCTCGGCCGCACGTTTATCGTCCTCTGAATCAAGGCTCTCCCATGTAATCTTGTCTTTGAAGTAGGCACTGGTGTCGCGCTTCCAGTGCTTAAAGAGTCGGCTCATATGATGGAACTGCTTCGCCTTCGAGAATCCGACTAAAATAATTCCGACCAAGAAACAGGCTAAAGAATATTTCGCGAAGTCATCGATGGAGCTGCTTCCGATTGCTCCTATAAAGCTCAGATTGGCGACGGCACCGCCGGCATTCACGAGGAAGAGCATCTTTATGGCGTCTTGTGCCGTTTCCTTCTCAAGCTCGTATAGCTGTCCCCAGCGCTGATTTATATAGTCTAGCCGCGCCTTCCTCAGTTCAGGCGTTATCTTAGAGTAGTATTCCATGTGTTTTTTCTGCCTAACGTCGAAGCTCAGCCGCGACTATGCTTGGCGCGGAGCCTGCGCAGCAGGATCCGTGACAAGCATGGTCGTTGGCTGCAGCGCCTTGTTCGGCTCATTTTTCATATTCCGAAAAGATCTTCAGATAGAGTTCCGTAGCGTTTCGTCACCAGTAAACTATTCCTAGACTTTGAGAGCTTGGCTACTTGCTCTTCATATTCGCTCAATGCATCTGGATCAGAAGGCTCGTTTGTGGTCTTAAGCGTGACTTGGATTTGCTTCTGATCATGCCTTCTAATGAATCGGTATGTGTGATAGTCAGTTCCGCCTTCTTTCAGGATTTTTGTGTCATAGATCCAGTGAAAGAACGCCAAACCGGAAACTCCAATACCAGGGTCATATCCATCGTCGAGGCCCCTGTATCCCGGTGGTCGTATCTGACCGAGCTTGGGGCCAACATCTACAAGCTTCGCTCCATACGAGATCGCAGCCTGAATCGCAATATAGACCTGCTCGACGTCATCTCGCCTGTATCGTTTGCATAGATCGAAGAAAATTGCGAATTCAATCATCCATTCTTGGTCGCTTCGTAGTCCCATGGTAATTTTTGTTTTATTGTTTGTTATGCCGAACGTCCAAGCTGAGGGACGCGGTTGCTCGGCGCAGAGCGTGCGAAAGCACGATCTGTGACAAGCAATCGCGTTCCCTCCAGCGCATTGTTAGGCTCAGTTTTCATATAACAGGTGCTCGACCTCGTGGTGTGGAAATGGCTGGGTCCATCCGTCGTCGGCCGAATAGCGAGATTCAATTCTGAGCAGCTCAAATCTGAGTCTGTGGGCGAACGCCCGCAGGGGAAATGAGGCGTCGAAAACTGGGGCGATATGATCTGGATGCCTGATAAGAATGCGAACCGAGTCGGATTCGCGATGTAACTCGCATGTCACGAAGTTCGGCTCAAGCGAGAATTGAGCGGATTCGAAAAGTGAGCCCTTTGTAATCCGTATTGTGGCCGCAGCCAAATCGAGAAGGCAATCATTTGGAACGTCGGAAGCTGTAAAGGTGTAGGTGTGCGGCTCCTGCCCGAAGGTGACATTTATCCAGCCATGCACCGGATCGGAAAAACGGAGGATTTTCATGGCTCGAATTGCCTAACGTCAAAGCTGAGGGACGCGGACGCTTGGCGCGAAGCCTGCGCAAGCAGGATTCGTGACAAGCGTTCGCGTTCCCTCTA
>JAIXVT010000262.1 GCA_027482725.1 Pseudomonadota bacterium
ATTAAATCCCGAGTCCACGATTTTTGTGAAGCCGCGTCCGACTGCTGTCCACGTTACTTAGAGCCGTTTCGAACGCTGTACCCCGGAGCCAAGCACAAAACGCACTACGCCAGACAAGCCAAGCCCTCGGGCTTTGGCGAACTGAAGTACGGGGCGTTTGATCCTCTGTTTGCCATCAATCACACGCTCGCCATGCTCCGCGCCAACGTGAACCGCCTTAACCGCCGCACCTGGTGCACCACCAAAAAGCGATCGTGCCTGATGGCGCACCTTGCGATCTACATTGAGAGCCACAACCGCTACGTGCTGAGCCTGCTCGCCAACCGCGATGAGGCCCTGAACACCGCTTAACCCCCCCCTTTGCTTGAGACGTTTGCTCCCCCGCCCGCCGAAGGACGGCTGGCGAATCAAGGGTCAAGTGAAACGTTCGGGGGCGGTTTTAGTGGGGGAACATTACTCCATTCACACCATGTCTTCGCAGAAACTGGGGATGGTTCATCAGGAGCTCCGCCCGAAACGGCTAATCTCCTGCCGTAAAAACTTAAGGTCACGAGCAAGTGAGAAAATATTACCGCGAATTTCGGTGCGGATCTGCACGGCCAAAGTCGCCCTATTTTTAGGCCGTTTTTTTGATGCCCAAAACCGGTATACGGGATCTTTCCGTTCGCGCGACTTTAAAAATTCAATCGTGGTGATTTCTTGCGCCAATCGATCCACCAACTGTTGCAGTTGCCCAAGCGACGACAACTTATCTAAATCAATTTTTCCGCCGTTTTCTATTCTGAGTAGGATTGTTTTCAGCCCTACCGCATCCTGCAAGCGGTACGCATGTTGGGTGTGATGCCACAGCTCTTGTTCTATCGGGCTTAACTCTCGCCCACGGTCAGGGTGCAACAAGCGCACGATTTGACGGTACAAATTTTTGTAATCCTCTCCGTCTTGGTTTTGGAGGGGCGTTTTTCGATCCTGATCAAGTGAATGCCCTCGATCTTTCCCTGTCCTCGATCCAAAAAACTCTTCGAAAACATCCTCCATCACGCTCTCGTTGTCATCATCGTATTCAAACAAATGATCAAATGTGGGCGCGTTACGACGCGGCGTTTTTTCACCTTGTAGGGATTTTTTATTTCTTGCCTTGGGTGGCGTCCACAAAGATTCAAGAGCGAGTCCTGTTTTTTGAACAATCTGTTCGGCATAGCGGTTTAAAACCTCGTCATCAATCCAATTCTGAATCGCAGTTTCGTGAAACGACGACATCGGTGGATCAAATCTAATTTGAGATTCTTTTTTGACTTCGACATAAATGTCGTGAATCAGATCTGAATCGACAACTTGCCAATGATTGTTGCGTAACCGTAGCGCAAGATCGTTTTCCTGTTTTTTGTCTAGCCGGGCATGCATCTGGTTGATTTCATCGGTGCTGGGCATCGGATCGCGTTTTTCTTCTACGGCTTGAGTTACTTTTTTATAAGCTTGTTTTTGCGTAAGTCCGTTCACGATAATTTGCGCCTGAATTGCGTCCATCATCAGGTGGATTTCAGATGCCTCATCTTGCAACAACCGTAGCTCGGATAGGTCTTGAGAAAACGTGGTGTGATACCACTGATGGAATTCGCGTTGTGCGTCGGACTCATACGCATTCCACTCAGACTTTAATTTTTCTAATTTTTTTGCGAGTTCGTGGTAGCGCTTGCGCAACTGTGCCTGGAGCGCAGATCCATCGGATAGCACCAAATCGTGGGCCTGGGATGCCTCTTCTGCTGAACGGTTGAAACGATCCCCCCGTATATGAAAATGCCGAGGCCGGGGGCCTGATGGAGTTGTACGAACAGACATGCGCCTAGGAGCTTACGGGAAACGGGGTCCCGGGTAAAAGTTAAACGTCATCGTGAAACCCGAGATTCCCATTCGGGTTTTATGATCCTCATTTTTTCCTTCCTTTATTCATTAAAATCATTTACTGTCGCGCTGGGGGAATTTCTATGCGCTTTGGGGGAAGCTGTTTTTACTTTTCTATTCTATTCGTAATGTCGGGGGTGATTTTAGGAATTGGCTCATCGACTTATGCTCAGCGGGCATCAAGGCTTACTGATGTCACAGAGGTGCGGATCAGTGACATCACCCACCTCTATCCTGAGAACGTCGCTCTGCTTGCTCCAAAGGATCTGCTCCCCACCAAAAAACCACCAACCAAGCCGATGCCGGGGCGTGGAGCTAGCACGGGAGATAACAAGCCCGGACAAAAACCCGAACAAAAACCTGGAGCAAAACCTCCGGGAAAACCGCCCTCCAAACCTGATCGGGATTCAACCGATCTTCCCGACCCTTACCCCAGTGACGATCCTCCTTCCTCGACAGGAATTCAAAACTTGGACACTTTAATCTTATTAGGGGAGCGCATTGGAAAATTTTTTCTCTCGCTCCGTCCGCAAGTGGAAATCAAACCCTTAAAGGCGGCGATTGTACCCGAAGGATTATCATGGACCCAAATGAAAGGCTGGAAGCGCCCTGAAGCCAAAGTTTACCGAGTACAAATGCTCAACCGCATCGGTCAAAACGCCGCAAGCTTTGATTACCGCATCACCACGATTGCGGGCGGATCCTACCAAGGCAGAGGCAAGTTCATTGGCCAAGTTTCATTTATTCCATTTAATTTGAAATCTAATATGGATGCTTCGCTCACCGTTGAAGCCAAATTGCTAGATCCGATCAACTTTGGTACCGAGACCGATCCCTTGGCCGGGGTACAACTGCAAATCACATGGTCGATATCCGGCATCACTCGCTATCAGATGAATTCTGCGGAATACTTCATCTATGGCGACGGAACCTTTGAAAAAATATGACCCTAATGTCGCGGCACCTGCCGATGCCGGGATTTACGGACTCCCTTTTACATATGACGAATCGGCGGTAATTTACATCCCCGTACCTTGGGCCGCGACCACATCTTACGGTAAAGGCACCGAGTTTGGACCTGAGGCAATTTTTGATGCTAGTTTTCAAATGGACTTGTTTGATCGCGATGTTGAGCGTCCCGATCTTGCCGGACTTTACTTTCTAACTCCAGACCCAAAAATCAGCGAACTCCACGATCAAGCCAAAGCGTGGGCACAACCCATTAAAGATGCCGGGTCCGGCGAAACCGATGACCTGCGCCCGCTGCTTGAGTCCGTCAACCAAGCATCCCATCAAATCAATACTTGGGTAGAAAACCAAACTCGACGCGTACTGAACGATCAGAAAATTCCGTTTCTGATCGGTGGTGACCATTCGTGCCCTTTTGGAGCCTTTGTGGCCGCAACACAAACCCAAGGAAATTTTGGAATTCTTCACTTTGACGCCCATTCGGACACGCGGAAAAGTTACATGGGGTTTCAACACTCTCACGCCTCCATCATGAACAACGCCGCACAGCTCCCACAAGTCACCCACATCACTCAAGTGGGGATACGCGATTACTGCCAAGAAGAATTTGATGAAATCACCCGAAAAAACGGGAAGTTTAGCGTCTTTTTTGATGCAGACCTCCAAGAACGCAAGGCCGTTGGTCATCCATTTTTGCAAACAGCAAAAGAAATTGTGGCTACCTTACCCCAAACCGTTTGGATCAGTTTTGACATTGATGGACTTGACCCCCGCTTTTGCCCGCACACCGGCACACCCGTACCCGGAGGATTGGATTTTTTTGAAGCACTCACCGTAATCAAAGTCCTTGCACAATCCGGACGACGAATTATCGGAGCAGACGTTGTCGAAGTCGCTCCTCGCCTAGACACCAACGAACGCCCAGCACCCATCCTCCAAGCAGCGGACGAATGGGATGCCAATGTGGGCATGCGGCTGATTTACAAAATGAGTGCGCTGATTTTGGCCAACCGAGGACTGCGGCCTTGGAAAAAACCGATCAACTAAGAGGTAGCGCCAAGGCAATTTGACAAGACTCACCCCTTCCTCGACCATTTATCCCTCATGCTTGGAAAAGTGAAATCTTTGTCGATGACGTCTTGGATATTTATCGCCCTCGCCGCCGGGTTGCTGATCGGGGCTTTTGCGCCCGAACTGGCGCAGGTCATCAAGCCCTTTCGGGGGCTATTTATCAACGGAGTAAAGTGCATCGTTGCCCCCTTGATTTTTGGGTCTATCGTCGGGGGAATCGCCTCTGCGGGGTCATTGAAGGGCCTAGGTCGAACCGGGTTAAAAGCAATCCTCTGGTTTGAAGTCGCCACCACCATTGCGCTGGCCGTCGGATTGTTTTTCGTAAACCTTTTCCGCCCCGGAGATGGAGTGAACTTAAGCTTTGCCACAAAAACAGACACCATTGAAAAAGCCGCACAAACCCACATGACGCTTTCGGGGTTTGTAGAGCACCTCCTGCCGTCCAATATTGCCGACGCCATTGTGCGCGGAGATGTACTCCAGATTGTAATTTTCTCCTCGATTTTTGGGATCTCTGTTTTGTTAGCCGGAGATAAAGCAAAACCGATTTTAGCGTTTTGCGAAGGGCTCAACTCTACCATGTTTAAATTCACGGGAATCATCATGGGACTCGCCCCCTTGGGAGTCGGAGCTGCGATCGCTGTTGCGGTTGCAGACCACGGACTTGCTGTCATGCTCCCCCTGATGAAGCTGGTCGGATCGCTTTATGTCGCGCTGCTTGCGTTTAGTCTCGTCACGCTGTGGCCCGCATTAAAGTGGTCGCGTGTGAACATTCGCGCGTTCTTGGAAGAACTGCGCCCCAGCCTCATTTTAGCTTTTGCCACGACCTCGAGCGAATCGGCTTACCCCCGTGCACTGGAGTCCTTAGACCGAATGGGAGTGAAGAAATCTATTTCTAGTTTAGTTCTCCCACTGGGCTATTCCTTTAATCTGGATGGATCAACTCTCTACTTGGCAATGGCATCAGTTTTTGTGGCACAAGCAGCAGGGGTGGAATTGTCGTTTGGGCAACAACTCTCCATGATGCTCCTGCTCATGTTGACCACCAAAGGTGTAGCCGCAGTACCCCGCGCATCCCTAGTTGTTTTATCCGGCACCCTGACCACGTATGGCTTACCCCTGGAAGGAATCGCTCTGATTTTAGGCGTAGATGAATTTATGGATATGGCCCGAACTTCCGTGAATTTAGCCGGGAACTGCGTAGCAACAACGCTGGTCAACAAATGGGAAGGCAACACATTGGCCCCTCCTTATCAAGATTAACCCGGATCGACGCTCGGGTGAAAAACACAAAGCTCTTTAAATTAATTTTATTTAATTATTTGATGACAAAATAAATTAAATTCATTAAACAACTGGACATGGATGATGTTCAGCAAAAAAGCCTCCGACCAAAACACAAAATTTCTACCCAATCCCCGCTTCATACGCGGATCACTCGCATCATCTACCGCACTTTTGGAATATTAAACGTGATCCTAGGAACCGCGCCACTGATCACGCCCGCTCAAGCTCAGGTTGATTTTCCAACCCAGAGTGACCCAATGGACACCTCTCCCGGAACATATCTGCCTCAAAACCAACTGATTCCTGGCGTGTGTCGAATCGTGATTAAAGGATTACGTATTGAAAAAACCCCGATCCGTGGACCACGTGATGGAACCCCCATAGGGCCGCCCATTATTCAAGAAAGCGATAACGACCGCTTGTGTTCCGGATCATTGATCGGACCAACGACGATTCTGACCGCACGCCACTGTAACCTCTACGCCATGCTGGATAAATACCCCCGAGGTAACGTCGTAGTGGGCACAAATACTTCGGGCAAAGAACAATTCTATATTCAAAAGGTATCGTTCAAACATTTAGAAAGTCAGTGCGTCGTAGATCCTATAACAAAGGAATACGAAACTCGCATCACGACCGAAGAACAAACTTGGCCCCAACCCGGACGAAATCCCGCCGACCGTGGATACGATGTCATGATTTTAAAGACCTCCGAACCCTTTGTGAAAACCCCATTAATCTCCGTAGATCTGAACGCAGAGCGCGTTCGCGAAACGGCCTTAAACGCCGGCAATTGCCGCGCTTACGGATTCGGTGTGGATTACCGGGATATCCCAGGAACACAGGATAGCGGAAAGGTCTACCACGCAAGTGAAGTCACGTTGTTGCTTGCGGACGAAGGCGTGATCACAACGACAAATAAAAACATGACTGTGAACTCGGGAGATTCGGGCGGGCCGCTTGTCTGCACTTCTCCTGACGGGAAAAAGCGTCAAGTGGGGGTGGCATCGGCAAAGGGAGTATTGAATACCACTTTGGAGGGATTTCCCAACGAAAATGCAGAACGCGCAAAATTTGCAATCCCCGCCTATGGATCCATCTGGGTCGAACAACGCCTCCGATCCGAAGAACGTCATGGAGGTCGGATACACCGAGAGGTGTGGCAGGCCTTTGCCCTAGATGCGGAATTGAATCAAATCGTTAAACGTACCCACGATCTCAAAACTTGTGCCGACCGAAATCCACGCACAACGCGGGAAGAGCATCGAGCCATCCGATCCACCGCAAAAAATTTAGAAAAGACCGCGCGACTGATTGCAAAACTCACCGGACAAGCGAGGCACCCTTACGGAGCCCTGCGGATTGTTGCAGAGCCCGCAATCAAAGTCGCAGATCAGGCCATTAGCGTTTGCCCATTTTTGGGATCTAATAACGCCTTGATGTCCGAGCTCCAAGCAATGGCCGATCTGGCCTACCGAAAAGCAAAACACGACACGACGTTTTAATCCGCACCGAAAGGATGGGTTAAACGCCATGCCGTACCAAATAAAACCTTGAGGAATATCTGAAGACTATTTTTTAGCTGTGATTTTTCGACGAATCGCAGCTTTTTTCTTGGATTGATTCTTACGATTCTTCATCTTTTGCGTGCGGTTTTTACGACCTTTTCCCATGAAATTCTCCTTGATTGTGAAAGCATAGAATAGCGGTCTTTAGGCGGTTCCGTCAAACCTCAGGCTCCCTCAGAATAAAAATCAATTTATTTAAATGAGTCGTCGATACATCAAAGAGACGTATGAGCGTAACACCACCTAAACTCAGCCTTGAAGACGGTGCCAACTTAATCCGTTGGGCGATCCCCGAGATCCGCGCCC
>JAIXVT010000001.1 GCA_027482725.1 Pseudomonadota bacterium
GATTTGATGCTCGACGCGTTCACGTTCTGCATCCGATTCAACCAGTGCCAAGGTTCCGGCTTTACCATCAATCACAAACATCTGTTTTTGCAGTCCACGCACAGCATCTACGGCACCTTTTACTCCCGTGATTGCGGCAACGCCTAAGCTGCGCGCCAAAATAGCGGTATGAGAAGTTTCGCCGCCTTGCTCGGAAACCAAGCCTTGTAAACGTGATCGGTCCACTGAGAACGTCTGAGAAGGTGTGAGGTCTTTTGCCACCAAGATCAGCGCACTGGTAGGTGGAATCTGCGAAGATGCCCTGCCCAACAGTTCGTTTAAGGTTTGTGTGCGAAGGTCCTTGAGATCGAGCACGCGCTCGCGCATGTAGTCTGAGTCTGATGCCGAAAAAATTTGTATAAACGCATCGAATCCTTGCCACACCGCCCACTCGGCCGTGGTGAGGCTCTGATCAATATGCTGAGTGATCGCATCGGCAAGCTCTGGGTCTTCGATCATCTGCAAGTGTGCTTCAAATATTGCAGCATCATGATTACCTGCGGCGGACTTGGCTTTGACATGAAGATCTTTTAAGCGTGCCTGAACGGCGCTCACGGCTTTAAATAAGCGCAATTTTTCAGCATCCGGTGAGAGCTGGGATGATTTCTTTAGATCCTCGCTATGAATAGCATCCTCAAATAAGACAACGCTCCCCAGACCTAACCCCTTTGATACTCCGCGACCGCTCAACAGTGTTTTCATGAATATATTGGTGCTATTCGTGGGCAAATCCGCTTTCAACGAGCTGGCTCAATGCGCGCTTTGCTTCGTCGGCATCGGGACCATCAATAACAAGCGCAAATTCATCACCTTGTTTTAGCCCTAAGCCCATGAGGCTCATGATTGATTTTGCATTTTTGGTTTGTTGGTTCGCAACGATTTGAACCGAAGATTGGAACTCCGATGCTTTTTTTGCAAGCAGTCCGGCGGGACGGGCGTGAAGGCCTTCAGGATTTTTTACGGTAAGTTTAATTTCCATTTTGAGAGCTCCGAGTTGTTGTTCTGGTGTGTTTTCTAGTTGAGTTTCCACAAGGGCGCCCCTTCATTGATCACTGTTCCGGATACCGCAACACGACTGCTTTTGGTTTTATCGGGGTTAGTGATCACGATTGGACTGATCGCAGACTTTGCCCGTGCTTTTACGGCGTTCAGGTCAAAACGAATCAAGACCTGTCCCGTTGTAACTTCGTCGCCATCTTTTACTTCGGGTTTAAAGCCTTCGCCTTTCATCGTTACCGTATCAATACCGACGTGAATCAAAAGCTCAACCCCTGTTTTTGAGGTAAGACCTAACGCATGTCCTGTACGGAACAGTGTTGTGATTTTCCCATCAAAAGGAGCGCGCACAATTCCGTCCGTTGGATCAATGGCAAGCGTTTCTCCCATTAAGCCTTGTGCAAACGTGGGGTCTGGAATGTCTTTAGCATCTAAAATTTTCCCAGCGATGGGGGATAAGATTTCATTTTTTCCGACCAAAGGTGCTGGTGCGGGCCTCGCTCCGCTTGAAGATTGACCACTTTGGCGGATTTTTACGATTTCATTTTTTAGGAAGTCGCTTTCGACCCCGAAAACAATTTGTACGTTTCCGCCACCGGCCTTCATCATTCCGGATGCACCCAGTTTTTTTAGTACCTGCTCTTTTACAAGGCTCACATCTTTCAATGTGCATCGTAGCCGGGTGATACACGCATCAATGGCAATGATGTTGTCCGATCCCCCGATGGCCTCTAATACGGCAATAGCTTTTTCGGAATGAGAGGAGTTGCGGTTTGCCCCGATTTCTTCTAGGGCGTCTTCGTCTCCGCTGGTGTCTTCTCTTCCTGGAGTTTTAAAGTCAAACCATCCAATAGCGGTGTAGAACACCGTAAAATACGTGATCGCCATGACAGGGCCAACGATCAGTAAAAAGCTCTGAATGTTTTTTTGGTTAAAATATCCGAGCGCCATATCAATTAATGACGCGGAGAACGTGTACCCCAAGTGAATATCAAAGTACTGGATCATCATGCCGCCCACAAACGCGAGCGCACAGTGGATCAAATACAAGGGCGGGGCCACGAAAGTGAATGCGAATTCAATTGGCTCCGTGATCCCCGTAAGGATCGAAGTAAGCGCAGCCGAAAGCATGGCTCCACCGACCATTTTTCGGTTTTCAGGTTTAGATCTCAAGAAAATGGCAAGCGCCGCAGCGGGGAGAGCAAAAATCATCAGAGGGTATTCTGAAGCCATAAATTTACCGGCAGTCGGATCGCCCGCGTAGTAGCGCGAAGCCTCACCGTGAACAACTTGTCCGGCGTCGGTGGTGAAACTCCCGAACTCATATAAAAAACTTGGGTAGAAGACGTGGTGGAGTCCCACGGGAATAAGTAAGCGTTTTATTGCGGCAAAAATACCGGGACCAAATGTGGAGTCCATTACAGAAAGACCAAAGCTATGAATCCCGTCTTGAATTGGCGGCCAGAAGCCCACAAATACTAAGCCAACGAAAACACAAGCGGCTACAGACACAATGGGTACTAGGCGTTTTCCCGAGAAAAAGCCGAGTACAGGGTGAAGTTTTACTTCGTGAAACTTATGGTAGAGCGACGATGCCAGCAAACCTACGGTGATCCCACCAAAAACCCCGGTATTGATTCCGGTCTTGAGTCCCATCAGTTCGCCCGATACTTTAAGCACCGTCATAAACGCAAAGTAGCCCGTTACCGCTGCTAAAGCCGCTGCTCCTGCACCACCGGTAAATCCGATCGTAACGCCGACTGCAAAAATCAGGGACATCTGTTCAAAAACCACCAAACCGCTTGCAAACAAAACCTTGCCAACTTTAAAGGTAAGTGAGGTTTCTTCGGCTCCAAAGCTGGTCAACATCCGACCAAGAGCGACCATTAAGCCTGCAGCAGGCAGAACCGACACAGGAACCATGAGGGCTTGGCCCAAGCGTTGAGCTTTGGCGAATGCCCCATTAAACAGACTTTGACTTCGTGAAGATTGCATTCGGTAAAGATTGTATGATTTTTTA
>JAIXVT010000063.1 GCA_027482725.1 Pseudomonadota bacterium
GTCTTCCCATAGTCCGCGTTTGCGGTCAGGACTCAGTTCTTCTTGCTCTAAAAGTCCGGAAATCAAAGCCAAAGACGCCAGTGGCGTGCGGAACTCATGACTAAGGCGATCAATCCAATCACCTTGCGTCTGAGTCACTCTCATTTCTTTCAAAAGCCGCCAAAAAAGCAAAATCGAAACCACTAATACTGCAAAAAAACAAAAAATCCCGACAACAACTTTCCACGGCGCAGCCTCAAGAGGGGTTTTCCACGAAAGATTGTATAGAAAAGCCGTAAACGTCAGGGTCACCACAGAGGCGATAAAGAGAATGATCCAAAGCGTGCGTTTCGGTGTTTTTACAACATGATCAAGTTTCACGGCGCGCGTCCTGAGTGGTGGATTCCGCACGCAATGCCGACCACCAAAGGGAGGCTAAAACGAAATTAGCCAAGGCAAGGTGGATCATCTGCAAAACAACAGGAGCCATGAGCGCAAGATTAATCATCCCTACCGCCAATTGGGCCAAAACCGAAACAATCAAGACAAGCCTTGCCCGACTTGCTTTAGGAACTCCCGAAACGTAGATCACCACAGAAGTCGCGAACAAAAATGCACCCAGAGGGTGAAACACCCGAAGCTTCTGAGTGATGTGGGCACCGGAAAGAAAATCTTGTTTGAAACCCTCTATAAGGGTCTCGGCCGGAAAAAGCGTATCCCCGAGCGCAGTAATCGCCCCCGTTACACCCGTGAGCAAAAACAACCCGAATGTCGCATGAAATGCACTATTCCGATGAAGCCTCACTCGCCCCGAATTCTTTGCGCCAAAAATGACCGAAATCCAAGCCGCCATCAGAAATGTGGTGTTGATCAAGTGCAACGAAATTGAAATCACTCGGCCCGAAGACTTGTCTACACCCACGTGTTCAAGGAGAACCAAACCCGCCCCTAGTGCCGCCTCTAAAAGCATGGCGACCACAGAAAAATTTAACACGGCTTTAATTTCAGGCTTTGTCCTAAAAATGGAGCGCCCCCATAACCACGCAAAAACGACGAGCATCAAAGATAATCCCGAGGTCGCCCGGTGGATAAACTCGATCAGTGTTTTAACGCCTGGTTCTTGGGGGAGGACCTGACCATTACACAAGGGCCAATGACTGCCGCATCCCGCACCACTGCCCGTGGCACGAACAACAGCCCCCCAAAGAATGACGGCGATTAGCACGAAAAACGTGATCCAACACAGGCGATAAAATCTTAACTCTGACTTTTCCATTTGATGCTGCACCCCATGCTCGATACTACGGGATTCCCATAAGGCTTTCCCGATAGCGCACATTCAATTGCTAAACTCAGACTTTCCTCTTTGATTTGAGACGGATCTTTCCATGAATCATCAATCCTACCCCGATAACTTAAGGCAAACTGCCCCGCACCTTGGTGAACAAACAAAAAAGGGTCTGGGGTACACACTGCATTGTAGGCGCGTGCGGTGTCTTGTGTTTCATCGATCACATACGGAAAAACATAGCCCAGTTCTTTGGCGCGGATCTGCATGTTTTCAAAGCTGTCTTCGGACCGATACTGCGGGTCATTGGAATTGATTCCAATCATTCCAAGCCCAAGTGGTCCGAATTTTTTTGCGAGCGCGTTCAAACGCTCCTGTACCGCAATCACGTAGGGGCAGTGGTTGCACATAAAAACCACAAGAAGGGCTTTGTAGGTCGTAAATGATTTAAGTGTATAAATTTTTTCGTCGACTCCCCGCAAATGAAAGTCAGGAGCAAGGAAACCCAGTTCAGTTTGAGGAGAATGCATCAGTGCCATAGCTATAGGACTATAGGCACGGTTTGAATCCTGAGCAATCCCCGAACACAAGGATCGGTCTTAACCAAATTCTAACAATTACGGGAGTCAGTTTCGTTATTCTCAGATGTCTTGGAACGCGTGTATTGAAATAAGGAGAAGTCTATGAAAATCATTTTTTTGCTCACTGCTATTTGTTTAAATTTTCCAGGTGCTCGTGCGGCTCAACTGATTAATGGAGCGGGCGCAACTTTTCCTTATCCTTTATACTCCAAGTGGTTCTCAGATTATCGGAGCGTTAAATCCGAAATCCAATTTAACTATCAATCCATCGGAAGCGGCGGAGGAATCAAGCAATACAGTGACGGAACTGTCGACTTTGGGGCCACAGATGTGCCCATGACAGATGCACAACTTGCAAGCGCATCCAAAAAAATCGTTCACATTCCCACGGCCTTGGGCGCTGTTGCGGTGACCATCAACCTATCTCCGCTCAAGGAACTCAAGCTGACTCCCGAAGCGTTAGCTGGAATTTTTTTGGGCAAAATTAAAACTTGGAACGACGCTGAAATTACAAAAACAAATCCTGGCATCGATGTTCCGGCAAAACCCATTGTTGTGGTTCACCGTTCAGATGGATCAGGCACTACCGGAATTTTTACCGATTACCTCTCAAAAATTAGTCCGGAGTGGAAATCCAAAGTAGGATCTGCCGCATCAGTCAATTGGCCTACAGGGCTTGGAGGAAAAGGAAACGAAGGCGTGACCGGTGTCGTGAAACAAACCCCCGGAGCTATTGGATATATCGAGCTGCTCTACGCCAAGAAAAATAATCTGACGACCGTTTCTCTGAAAAATAAATCAGGGCAATTTGTTGCGCCGACCTTATCCGCAATCACGGCAGCTGCCGAGGGCGTGCTCAAGTCTATTCCTTCTGATTTCAGGGTTTACATTACCGATGCACCGGGTAAAGCCGCCTATCCCATTAGCGGATTCACCTACCTCTTGATCGCCGAAAAAATGCCCAAGGCAACGGGACCGGCCATCGTAGATTTTCTGAAATGGGCCGTAAAAGCCGGGCAAAACGCAAATGAAACCCTGGACTACTCCCGATTACCCCAAGGTTTGGTGGCAAAAATTGAGACCAAGCTCGCCCAAATAAAGTTCGAATAGGGCTGTGTGATGTCAGACCGTCAGGCCCGCTGGATTTTTTTAGGGATTGCCACATCGGTACCCCTGGCTCTTTTGGCTATCCTTATTTTTTTAGGAAAAGCCTCCCTGCCCGCGTTTGAACGGTTTGGATTCGGGTTTTTTACCGGAACAACCTGGGATCAAGTCAACGAAACCTTTGGGGCTCTTCCGGTCATCTACGGGACACTGGTTTCATCATTGCTTGCCCTTTTGTTTTCGGCGCCCGTGAGCATCACTGCCGCACTTTTTTTAACTGAAATTGCGCCCAAAAAGATTTCGCAAACCGTGGGCTTTTTAATCGAAATGTTGGCCGCTATTCCCAGCGTCGTCTATGGGTTGTGGGGGATTTTTGTCTTGGTCCCGTTTAATCGGGATGTGATTGAGCCTTGGTTATTGAACCATTTTGGATCTCTGCCCGTAGTGGGCGCTCTGTTTTCGGGGGCGCCCTTTGGCGTGGGCATCTTGGCCGCAGGAATGATCTTGGCGATCATGATTGCCCCGACCATCACGTCCATTGCACGCGAAGTTTTCCGGTCTATTCCACGTCTAGAAAAAGAAGCGGCCTTGGCGCTCGGGGCCACAAGATTTGAAATGATCCGCATTGCTGTAATTAAGTCCTCAAAATCAGGACTTGTGGGTGCAATTTCTCTGGGGCTTGCACGGGCTTTGGGGGAAACCATGGCGGTGACGATGCTTATCGGCAACCGAGCACAGATTACGGCGTCACTTTTTGAGCCGGGGCAAACCATGGCCTCGGTTCTGGCCAATGAATATGCCGAGGCCATGAATCCCCTTCATGTATCGTCGTTGCTTGCTGTGGGGTTCACGCTTTTTATCGTGACCCTGATCATGAACTTTTTCACGCGCCTCTTGGTAGGAAAGCAAAAAGGACAACGGCCATGATCAAGCGGACGTGGTACCGACAAACCTTAAGTCGGATTTTTTCCTTTGCGCTTTTTATTGGCGCACTATGCGCCATTCTTCCCTTGTTTTTGGTTTTTGGCTTAGTGATTAAAGAAGGATTTTCGGGCCTAAATTTAGCCTTTTTTACAGAACTCCCTAAACCTGTTGGCGAAACCGGCGGGGGATTGCTGAACGGAATTGCGGGATCTTTGTTTTTGATTGCCATGAGCGGTGTTATTGGAATTACCTGGGGAATTGGTGCGGCGGTCGGCTTATCGGAATACTCCCCCCCCCGCGCTCTGGATCGCCTTATTCGCATATCCGTAGATTTATTGGCCAGCACGCCATCCATCATCTTTGGTTTGTTTGTTTACGTGGTGATGGTTCTCCCCATGAAACGATTTTCGGCCCTATCTGGTGGCATTGCCCTTTCGTTTGTGGTTCTTCCGATTGTTGCCCGCACCGCAGAGGATTTTTTAAAACGAGTGCCAGGTTCGATCCGAGAAGCCGGGCTGGCATTAGGTGTACCGAAATCCACTGTGATTTTAAAAATCGTGCTGCCCACGGCACGTAACGGAATTTTAACGGGAATCATTTTGGCCTTATCGCGTGCAGTGGGCGAAACCGCGCCCCTTTTGTTCACTGCATTTGGAAACCAGTTCTGGTCACTGTCCCCGGACCAACCCATTGCAGCAATGCCCATTCAGATTTTTAACTACGCCATCAGTCCTTTTGATGAGTGGCACAAACTGGCTTGGACGGGTGCATTGGTTTTGGTTTCAGGGGTTTTGGTTACGAGTTTATTTTCTAGATGGCTAACAGCAGAAAAACGGTAAGCTAGGCTGACGGTGTCTTGGATCACGTTAAATAAAAAATATTTAAAATCTTTTCCTCCAAGTCGATGGAGGCGGTTGGCGATCGGCGCGTGGGATGCGCCACGGGATCCGACCATTTACGGCATGATGGAGCTGAACGTAGAAAAAGCTTTAGCTAAAATTGAATCGCTCCGCGCTGCCGCAGCAGGAGAAAAAATCACGATTACTCATTTTGTGGGGCGGGTCGTCGGAGAGGTGTTTCACCGCAACCGCGATGCAAACGTGGAACTCCGGTGGGGAAAGTTTTACGAGCGGGCAAGCGTTGATGTGTGTTTTCAAGTTGCGATCGAATCCGACCAACTTAAAGACCGCATGATTCACACCGATTTATCTAGCGGGACAGTCAGAGAGATTCATTCCAAGCGATTGGAACAAATTGCACACGAACTGAATCATTCCGCTGACCGAATCCGCAAACACAAAGACCCCTTCTTTAAGGGAATCAAAAAAATAAGTCATAAAATCCCAGGTTTTTTGATGAATCCAGCAGTACGACTGATTAACTTTGTGCTCAACACCCTAAACCTCTGGAGCCCTGCGCTGGGCGTACCCCGCGATGGCTTTGGAAGTGTGCTGGTGACCAACGTGGGATCACTGGGGGTGGAATGGGCCTTGCCCGCGATTTTCCCCCCTGCAGGAACGCCGATCATTGTTGCCGTTGGCGCAATTTATAAAGCACCCGTTTATGACACTGATGCCGATGGAATCGTCTTGAGGACTCGCCTTGAGCGTCACATCCGTTTATCCGCCGCATTTGA